>JBBRVL010000073.1:0-12817 GCA_038246925.1 Chloroflexia bacterium | reverse complement strand
ACGTGAAGGACGTGCTCCTGCTCGACGTTACACCCCTTACATTGAGCGTGGAGACGCTGGGCGGTGTGGCGACCCCGATGATCCCGCGCAACACCACTATCCCGACCAAGAAGAGCCAGGTATACTCGACCGCTTCGGACAACCAGCCGAGCGTGGAGATCCACGTCTTGCAGGGCGAGCGCCCGATGGCTAGCGAGAACAAGTCGCTCGGTAGGTTCATACTCGACGGCATTCCACCCGCGCCACGCAGTGTGCCTCAGGTAGAGGTAACGTTCGACCTCGACGCCAACGGCATCCTGAGCGTGAGCGCAAAGGATATGGCGACCCAGAAGGAGCAGAGGATCACCATCACCGCATCGAGCGGCCTGTCGAAGGACGAGATCGAGCGGATGGTGCGCGAGTCTGAGACCCACGCCGAAGACGACCGCAAGCGCCGCGACCTGATCGAAGCCCGCAACATGGCCGACAGCCTCGCCTACAACGCCGAGAAGACGTTGCGCGAGCTAGGCGACCAGGTCCCCGCCGAGATCAAGACCGAGGTCGAGGGCAAAGTGACCGAGGTGCGCGAAGCCCTCAACACCGAGGACGTAGACCGCATCAAGAAGAGCACCGACGAGTTAAGCACAGCGATGCAGCAAATAGGCCAGGCGATGTACGCCAAGCAGCAAGCCGACGCAGGCACCAGAGGCCCAGGCATGGACGGCACAGGCGATACGGGCGATATAGGCGGCAACGGAGCCACCGAGCCAGGCACGGCAAAAGAAGCCGAAGAAGGCACGGTCGAGGGCGAGTTCAGGGAAGTCTAATCACAAAGCAACTTGCAGGGGCGGGGGATGCCTCGCCCCTGTATTCTTTAATCACGGTACCATCAGTACTCTGCGGAAAGCTTCATGCAAAGTAATTCATCGCCAGTCTCAGGAAGTGAATACAAGATGGGAAGTAAGACTAGTCGATGGCTCCGGCTCTCTCTGGGCCTGCTCGTTGTGCTGCTTGTTGCAGGTAGCCTCGTATTGCTGAATATACCAGAGCGGAAGAAAGATGCATCTCCGGCGCAAACAGTCAATACAGCATCTCGTTTTGAGTACCTGTACACTCTTCCCCAGGATTGGCGAAATGCAGAATGGTCGCCTGATGGCCGCTCTTTAGCTCTGTCGAGTGGGGCAGGGAATATCCTGATTTGGGATGCTAGGACAGGCCAATCGGTTAGCAGCCTGGAGGTTATCACACAGGTGCGTGATCTCAAATGGTCGCCCGATGCCAGTATGATTGCCATAGGCTCGTATAGCAATACCATCAGCCTCATCAATACCACAGATCGTCGGGTGGTCCGCACATTTACCGTGCCGTTACCGGAAGGAATGCCATCGGCGTCCAAGTATACGGGACAGCAGCCGTTTGTATGCTGTTCGTCCTTTATGGAGATACTGGGCTGGCTTCCTGACGGATCAACTGTCGTAACATTCAGCAGAATTTCTACTGGCGTACCCGATAAGGGTGGTCACTCCGATCCCGCTCCCGAGCCGGAGGGAGTTAGTTATAACTTCTTTGACGTTTGGAATGCCGGAACTGGTAAGTTGCTTCGCCGGGAAATGGTATCCGCTTCGGAATATGGCCCCAAGATTAATAGCCCTGTAGAGGATGTATGGGAAGCGACACTTTCACCCGATGGCAACACTATTGCGGTGCTCGGTTATTCACGTTTGCCCCTTTCGACTAAAGATATATACAAGATAAAGCTGATTGATCCACGCACCGGAGCGATCAACCATACCGTGCCGATTACAACATTAGTGGCCTTAGGGTCGGACAATCGGAAATTGTTCTGGTCGCCTGATGGAAATAGGATTGCATTCAGTACATCTCTTGACGTAAAAGTTATAGACGTGCCCGCGGGCAAGATCGCGCATACACTTCCCGAGGTTGTCCCGCCGACCTACACCCCCGATGTGCGGAGGGGCTTAATAGAACTAAAGCCGGAGCCGACGGATGCGCCACCCCTGGAACTGATGCCCACTCCCATGCCCACGGATGAAAAATCGTTGCGGAAGGCGGCACCCGTGCCGTCCAGTGAGCCGCCACTCCCTACCCCCACGCACCCTATATGGCCTACTCGGACACCCCTGCCTACACGAACCGCAGACGCGAATAACTATACACTTATCCTCGGTCTGTCGTGGTCTGCTGACTCGCGCCGCCTGGCTACATACGATTCTGAAGCCATACGAGTCTGGAGCGCGGAAACAGGTCAGTTAGAGTATATGGTGAGCAACGGCGAGAGCGTGTACCATCAGGACCAGTTTGTGTGGTCCGGGGATGGGTCACTTCTCATGGCGGCCAACCATGGCGAGATAATGCTGTGGGACCCAGACACAGGTAGGTATTTGGGTAAAATAGAGTCTATGACGCGCGCGTTTCATGTCAAGTGGTCACCGGACGGGCGCGCCTTCATTATCTACCCTTTCGATGGTTTGCCGGAGATGTGGGGTATTAAATAGGGTTCACCTCGGAACGTTACGCGTAAAGTTGCGGCTCATGAATGGAGATTCCCGTCCATTTGTCATAGCCACGGTCAAAACTGATTATTGTGCTGATGCCTGCTCCATGTGGGCTACATCGAGAGCGTAGTGAAGTCAAGGTTTGTACAGGTATCGAAAGAAGAGCCGGAACCGTATATAATTGGGTACACCAAGGATAAATAGAACGAGGGCCATATAAAGGCAAGGGTCTGGTCCACAATGGGAGATTTTAAACAGAGGGCAAGAGAGATAACAAGGGACCCCATGTCGCCTAGCGAATTAGATGAGATAATCATGCGCGCTGAGATGCTCCCTCTTGACGAGCAGCTACACTTGATAACGCGCGTAGCCGAGAACGCTCGACAGACGTACCGAGCGCTGGCAGCCCCATCAAAGGAAGTAGATGCCTACCAAAGGGCATCACCTACCCGCACAGATGCGCCCGAGCAGGAAGAGACAACCGGAAAGGTAAATAATGGCCCAGACTAAACGTGATTACTATGAAGTTCTAGGCGTGGCAAGAACCGCCACCGCTGATGAGGTGAAGAAATCTTTCCGTGCAAAGGCGAGAGAGCTTCACCCTGATGTAAATAAGGCAGCCGACGCCGAGGTCAGATTCAAAGAAGTGACTGAAGCCTACGAAGTGCTGATTGACACCGACAAGCGCTCAGCTTACGACAGGTTCGGCCACGCGGCGGTGTCGGGTGCGGGCGGCATGGGCGGCGACCCCTTCGGCGGCTTCACCAACTTCTCCGACATCTTCGAGACTTTCTTCACCTCGGCGGGCATGGGCGGGATGGGCGGCACGGGCACCGCTGCTCGCAGGCGGCCCCAGCGCGGCTCGCACCTGGCTTTCCGGCTCACTATAGAGTTCGAGGAAGCGGTGTTCGGCGCGGAGAAAGAGATCGAGATACCGCGCCTGACGATGTGCACAAACTGCGGCGGGAGTGGAGCCGAGCCAGGCACACAGCCTCAGACCTGCCCCAACTGCCAGGGTAAAGGCGAGGTCCGGCGCTCTCAGCAGAGCATCTTCGGCCAGTTTGTCTCTGTGGTGCCGTGCGAGCGTTGCGACGGCGAGGGCCGTATTGTAGCCACGCCCTGCACCGAGTGCAAAGGCGACGGACGCGTCAAAGAAACGCGCAAGCTGGCGGTGAAGATACCCGCAGGCATAGACGATGGTTCGCAGATCAGGTTGGCGGGTGAGGGCGAGTGGGGGCCGCGTGGCGCTCCTCCGGGCGACCTCTATATCGAGGTGAACGTCAAGTCGCACAAGCTCTTCAAGCGTGACGGCGACGACATCCTCCTTAGCCTCGACCTGAATATAGCGCAGGCATCGTTGGGCGCCGATGTCAACGTGCCGACCGTAGATGGTACTGAAACGCTGCTCAAGATACCGGCGGGCACCCAGAACGACAAGGTATTCCGTGTCAAGAGCATGGGCGTGCCACACCTCAGAGGCTCAGGTCGCGGCGACATGATGGTAATGGTACAGGTGCAAATCCCCACCAGCCTCAACGAAGAGCAAAAGCGCCTCTTGAAGGAGCTTGCACGCACCCTGGGAGATGCCACCCCGCATCCTCAGGACAAGGGCCTGTTCGGAAAGATAAAAGATGCGCTGAACGGATAAATAGTACGGCAAGGTTTGGCCCTTTAGTTTACCTTGCATGGCACAAAAGAAGAAGGAGGACCTATGCACCTGAAGAGGGTAATAAAGGTCGTGTTGCCGTTAGGGCTGCTCCTTCTGCTTGGGCCGCAGGAGCCACTTGGCACAAATTTCTCCTCGCGAACGCCGGTTTCTAACTTAAGCGCTACCCGCCCCTCCCAACCTGGTAGTAACGTGGGTAACGCTGCTCCACCTCTTGACTGGACAAAGCAATCTACATTGTGGAGCGCTCAACCAACTGGATCTGATGCTGCCACCTGGGAATTTCTCCCAGTGGATGACAGCACTTTCACTGCGGCTGCGGGCCTCTCGGCAAATGATATTTGGTCCGTTGGCTACGTGGGTAAATCCTATCGGGACACCAATGCCCTGGTTGCTCACTGGAATGGCAAGGCTTGGGATCAGATTCATACCCTTACTACCGGAGAAGGCGAACAATGGTTCGAAGATGTAATTACCATCGCGCATGATGATGTATGGGCTGTCGGAAAGCAAAGTACCGAGCTAATATCATCGGAACCTTTGCTTTCATATGGCGACGCCCGAAGATCATGGAAACCGCTAATTGCACATTGGGACGGCAAAGAATGGAAAGTAGTACCTGGGCCTAACGCAGACCAGAAGAGTCTGGGTATTCATGCAATTGCTCCTGCAAGACCTGATGATATCTGGGCGGTCGGCTCTCAATCCCTTATCTGGCATTGGGATGGACACAATTGGACTGATTTCGCTGGCTTTGCAGGTAGTAGAGATGCACATTATGCCAACATTAGAGATGACTATTATGCCAGCACTAGAAATGAAGATTACGCTAACAGGCAAAGTGTTTATTCTGTAGAAGACATAGCCGTGGTCTCATCCAATGATATCTGGGCTATAGGGGACGGCGTCATTTTCCATTGGGACGGCAAAGCATGGAACGAAGTGACCAAAGTACATGAGGGAAACAGCACGACTGCTGTACAACCCGGTACCTACTTCAGGAGCATTGGAGTTGTATCAGCAAACGATGTGTGGGCAGTTAGCAGTTGGAGTATTCCGGGTGGCTGTGACCATAGTCGCGTTCAAACGGTACACTGGAACGGAATATCATGGTCAGAAGTTGCCACTCCATATCTCCCCTATAACTGTGTAGGTAGCGCCACTTTGGGAAGCATTGCTGTTACCTCTACAGATAGCGTTTGGGCCCTGGGATATTGGCAAGATAGGCTTCTGCTCCTTAATTGGAACGGTAAGGCGTGGAGCGTTAACCCTTGTCCAACGAGAGGTGCAGATAACGACGACCTGGCACTAAGCCTTGATCATAATATGGTTAGTAATATAAGCGCTAGCAATATAGTCAGTATCCCAGGTAACGGAGTCTACATCGTTGGTAAAATGTATTCAGGTGAAGGCTGGCAGGGTTCTCGAGGGTTCATCCTCCGCCCAGGTAATGGAACGCTATGTCCATCCACGCCCACCCCATAGACCCAAGACAAAGGCTTATTCGGTAAGAACAAGGATGTACTGGACAGGTAGTTGCTAGGCGAAATGTACAAGGTAGATAGACTAAGAGGCACTGTGCGTCACGCACAGTGCCTCTTAGTCGTTTAATGGTGTGTTATAATGGCCCAACTTAACCAGCAGCACTGTGAATGCAGGAGGTAGTAACGAGTTGAGATCGCTCTTAATACGGTTCGTCACGAACGTCATAGCAATCTTTCTGGTGGCGTGGGGGCTGCCCCAGCTTTTTCCGACCATGACCCCGGTTATACGCTACGACGATTACAGCTCGCTGGTGATATTCGCCGGGCTGCTTGCGCTCGCCAATGCCTTCATCAAGCCGATACTGAACATCCTCGCCCTTCCCATTACCTGCATGACAGCCGGTCTATTCGCGCTCGTCATTAACGTGGTGATGTTCTTCATCGCCGCCTGGCTGACCAGCCTGTTCAACCGCACCATCGAGATAGGTTGGCTTGGGGCGATCATAGGCGCTATCGCGGTGAGCATCGTCGGCGTTGTAGTCAACATGTTGATCCCTGACGACCGGAGATAGCTGATGAGGGACTAGCGATAGGATAACTAATCCCTAACCCCTTCCCACTCCATGCTCCTCGACCACATCGTCATCTACGTCAACGACCTGGAAACCGCGTCTGCTGATTACCGCAGGCTCGGATTCACGGTGACGCCTGGGGGCGAGCACGCCGACGGCAACAGCCATAATGCCCTTATCTCCTTCTCTGATGGGGCTTACCTGGAATTGATCGCGTTCAAGCGACCACCCCCTCCTGAGCACCTTTTTGCGCGTGGCGTAGCCCAGGGCGAGGGGATGATTACTTACGCCCTTCTGCCTGACGATATCGTGGCTGACGTGGCTGCGGTTAAGCGGCGTGGTCTCGACCTTGATGGCCCGTATCCCGGCGGACGCCTCAGGCCGGATGGAGTGCGCCTGGAATGGCAGACCGCCCGTGCCCCAACTCCCGATCTGCCGTTCCTCTGCGCCGACGTTACCCCCAGGGAGCTACGCGTTCCGGGTGGAGAGGCCACCAGACATGCCAATGATGTGCAAGCTATAGCGGGCCTCGTGGTGGTGGTCGATAACCTGGAGGTCAGTATGGGGCGCTACAGGGCTCTGCTAGGTGTAGAGCCGTTCGTCAACCCGAACAATCTAACCCCACGGGCAGCTATCTTCATGCTTGGAGGCACAACTATCACCCTGTTGGAGCCGGTTGAAGGCGCGGCGATCCATCACCTGAGCCGTCGGGGTGAAGGCCCCTATCTCCTCGCATTGCGTGCTGCGGGCGAGCCTGCTTCTATAACTCTTGCCCCGACTCTATCGCACGGGGCCAATATCACGGTCGTTTATAGTAAGATGGAAGCAGCACAGTAGCTTGAGTTACTATTCAGAATAAGGGTAGAGAAGACGTTCGGTAGGGGCACCCCTTGTGGGTGCCCTGGTCGAGTAGAGATTCTGTTCCCAACGAGGGCACCCACAAGGGGTGCCCCTACAGAGGCTTTTATCGCAAGTGTGAACAATTATGGCTAGATCAGCAGGCGGCAAGTTGCCCAACGGCCTCTTCCGGGTTACGGATGTAGTC
This sequence comes from Chloroflexia bacterium, assembly GCA_038246925.1. Lineage (GTDB taxonomy): Bacteria > Chloroflexota > Chloroflexia > QHBQ01 > JADMIH01 > JADMIH01. Next base: position 5,555 of record JBBRVL010000073.1, on the reverse strand, counting down.
GCGGAAGTGATCTAGCAGCGGCGTTTCCAGCCAACGCGGGCCGGACCCATTGCTGTTGAGTTGGTAGACTCCCAGGTCGAGGTGATACTTGTCGAGCGGTAGGCTTCCCCACCTGTAGCGCCAATCAATCATGGTGAAGAGTGGGAACCACGTGTAACCCAGCACCGGCACGCCCTCCCCGCGCAGCTTTTTCACCGCCGCGACAGATGAGTCGAGCCATGCCAGGCGTTCTGCGTGCGCACCCTTGGCGCTTGTCTCAGTGATCATGATCGGCACGCCGTAGCGCCGGTAGAAACTTTCCACCATCTCGCCGAACCCTGACCCATCCTTCTCGACCAGGCGCGATATGACTCTCCCACGCGCGTTGGTATATACCTCGTGGGTGGACCATTGTGGGTAGAAGTTGAGGCCCATAACGTCGATAGGAACGGGCTGCCTCGCTATTTCTTCCAGTTCTTGCTCGCTGGCGCGGTTATCAAGCAGCCACCTGTAGAGAGAGTGATCCGGCTTAACCCTCGCGGTCAGCAGGTCGAACGCCAGGAAGCCACGGTCACATTTGTGCCTCGCCACCCAGTCGAGAGTGGGGTCCCACCCACGGCAGATGCCGGTCGCTTCTACATGCACCATTTTGGCTTCGGGCTGCACCGCTTTGATGGCGTTCACAGTGGAGATCATCCCCCTGGTGAACTGTAACAGCACACGCACATAACCCCTGTCGCCACGCAGGTAAGGAGGCCATGCCCCCCTGCCACCACACATCATCGCAGCAACGAGCGGCTCGTTGAAGGGTGTGTACCAGCTTACCAGGTCCTTGTAGCGCTCGGCGAAAGCAGAGGCATATGCACCCACGGCCTGGGGATAATCAGGGCTGATGAACTCGTGGCGCATCCAGAACGGACAGCCGTAGTGCATCAGGTCGATAATAGGCGTGATGCCTAGCTCTTCGACCATGTAGGGGATAACCTGGTCGGTCCAGCGCCAATCGAACTCGCCGGGGAGCGGCTCCACGCGATACCAGGGCACACCCCAGCGCAAAGCCTGTAATCCCAGGTCCCGTGCCAGCGCCAGGTCTTCACGCCAGTGCTCGTAATGCCCCATGAGTTGGTATTCATCGAGTGCCCTGTGGCCGGGTCGCGTCTGGGGAACGAACGTATCTTCAATACCGCTCGCCCAGACAAAGTCGCTCGAACTCGGTCCTAACTGCATCGCGCTCATTTGTTGTCCTTATCTATCCTTCCAGCCTTGGGTCTTAATGGCTGGCAACCTTCGACAGACACGTGGATAACCACTCCCATATACAGAGTGTTCTTTCAGCAGCCGTTGCACAGATGTGAAGCGGTGTTCGTCGTGTAGTGTACAGCCGCTTCAAAACTATGTTAATACACCATCACAACGGGGTCAATGTGCAAAAGGTCCTGTTACCTATCTGCCGGGCACAATCAAGTGCCCCAGTGCGGAAGGTCCGCGAACGGATAGTGAGCCTTGTTATCGGCGCGCAATGCCTCGAGGAACTCGGCGAAGTTGTAACGGGGCTTGTACCCCAGGAGGCGTTTAGCTTTTTCGGGAGGCCATAGCGTGCGCCCCCAGATTAGCTCTCCCAGGTCGAGGCCCTTCTCTCGGAAAAGGTCGAGACTGCCCGGCCAGTGCTTCTTTATTACTTCAGCAGGGTCATCGTTCAACTGCCCGGTATCGTCCGCCGCGAAAGGCACATCTGCGAAAATGTTGAAGAAGTCAAAGCCTTCGGGCGGTTGATGGCTGAGCGCGAGCAACACCGCCTGTGCCACATCCCGGTCGTCCACACCGCCGAAGAGGAGCCGGAAGCCGTAGCGCTCAAAGCTCTCAGGCACAAACATCCCCAGGCGTAAGGCCACCGTCGTGATACCCCAGCGCCTGCTGTAGTAGCAACCCATCTCTTCGCACAGCCACTTCGACATACCGTATATGTCTGTCGGCAAAGACGGAGAATCTTCGGTGACAAGCGCCCATGCGCCTTCCGGCGGCTGCATACTCTCCCCGAACACGCCCATGGTGCTGCAAAGCACAAGCTGTTTTATCTCCGCCTTGCGCGCAGCCTCGTATACATTGAAAGTGCCTGTAACGTTGATCTCCCAAAAGTCGTGCGGTGTCCACTTCGCAAGGTGGATGCCGTGCAGCGCCGCAGCGTGAATTATCGCGTCTGCCCCTTCTACCGCGCGGGCAACATCTGCCGGATTGCGCACATCACCCTGAATAAACTCGTGCTCCGTTTCTAAACGACGAAAGTCAAAGAGTCTGGGCTTGTGACCCGCCTCTACCAGGGCGGGCACAACAACACGCCCCAGGTTGCCTCCGGCGCCTGTTATTAGGACTTTCATACCACCTTACTTCCCCGCGAGGCAGGCGCAAGCATTGCTCTCACCCGTGCTGCCGCTTCCGGCGAGGTCAACTCTCCTACTGTCTCAGCAGTGGGCAGCGCGATATTCCGGCGGTAAAGGTCGACCAGCGCCGTCTCCACCCGCACCAGTTTGTCCCCTTGCCATTCAAGTCCCCACATACCGCAGGGGTTGATGTTGAGGTTACGTACCCTCAGGGCGCTGTCCCAGTCAACATGGTCGATGGCCCCATAGTAGGTCAGACCGGCTACCGGCACACCTGCCTCACGTGCGATGCGGGTCTCGTCGATGATCTCCTGGAACCAGTCGATACGCTCCTGAATCGGCCCGCCTTTGTTCGTTTCGGCGAGTATAACAGGCATTCCGTTGTACCTTGCCGAGTACTGTCGCGTCATCTCGGCCCAGCCATGCCTGCGTTCCTCGTCTACCTGCTCGTCTATGCGCTCGCCATTCGGACCTTTACGAAGCTGGTGCTCGGAGTGGCGATAGTAGTCCAAGCCCAGGATGTTGAGCCTCACCGGGTTGTCTACGAACCAATCCATCTCCCACTCGGCCACGCCGTTGCGCACCATGTAGTCCCACATCGGGTGCTCTCGTTTGACAAGCCCCTGGTACATATCGTGGACCAGGAAGCGCCGCTCAGAGCGGAAATCGGCTTCCTCCTGAAACGCGCCATCTACCGAGTGATAAAACTCGCAGGTATCGGCGATCATCATCAAGGCGTCCGGCTGCACGCGCCTGATTTCTATCATAGAGCGAGACAAGCCCTCGGCTACATTCTTGAAGGCACGGACAGCATTGCGGTCGCCTCGCAGGAAAGGGTACCAGATCGCCCATTCCGCCCCGAACGATGCCTCGATATATGGCTCGTTGGTTGGTGTGTAATAGAGGAGGTGGGGATAGCGCTGGGCAAACGCCTTGGCATACCAGCCCTGCATCTCCCCGAAGATCGGGTTCATGATACCGCCCTCGATCCAGAGCGGTGTGCCGAAGTGGAAGAGGTCGATTATAGGCGTTATGCCAAGCACGCCCATCAGGTCGATTGCCTGGTCGGCCCATTTCCAGTCGTACACGTGCGGTTTGGGGTTGACTATATGCCACGGGATACCGTAGCGAATCATCGTGATGCCTACATCGCGGAGGCGGACAAGATCGCTCGCCCACCATCGGTAGTGCTGGGTCTCCTCCAGTTCGTCCATGCCGACCTGCGGGAAGGCCGCGCACTCGAACCCTGTCATCCATTGAAAATCGTTGTTGCTCATGAATACCCTCTACATTAAGAATGAGGTAGAGTGGTGAGCAATTCCTATGCCCTCTCGATTTTGGATTTTAGGTTTTGGATTTTGGATTCATGGGCGCTGAATCACAGAGGACACGGAGGGCACAGAGCGCACTGAGTTTGTTATGGATTCAGTTCTTTCCCAGCCTACAGTCGGCCTCATGACCGACTCAGAATAGGTCCACAGGCTTTTCCTCGATTGTCTATTAAGGGCTATAATTCTTGAGCGCCAGTTTCATAAAACAATAAAACTCTTGGCGGTTACTTGGCGCATGAGCGTAATGAATTGCGAAGCAAGAAGCTGGCGTCTTGGCGGTTTCGTTGTAATTCGTAATTCGTAATTCCGAAAGGACCTATCCATAGCCGCGCCCTCTATTCCCCAACCGCAGCCTCGATACCGAGAGCTACTGCTTAATTACCTCAAGCCCCAGGGTCGGAGGGTTACTATCCTGTCGGTGCTGCTGTTCATCAGCATCGGCTTGCAACTCGTCAACCCCCAGATTCTGCGTGCCTTTATCGACACCCTCACAACGCCCGGTGCAGGCTCCTCTCTGACAACTATGGCCGCGCTCTTCATCTCGCTGGCATTGATCCAACAGGTCCTCTCGGTCACGGCGACCTACGTCAGCGAGCAGGTAGCATGGACCGCCACCAACGCCCTGCGCTCTGACTTGACGCTTCATTGCCTGCGGCTCGATCTGACATTCCACAAGGGGCGCACGCCGGGCGAGCTGATCGAGCGCATCGACGGCGACGTTACCTCGATGGCTAACTTCTTCTCCCAGTTCATCATCCAGATCGCGGGCAACTTTCTCCTCCTGCTCGGCATATTGGCGGTGCTGCTGGCGATGGATTGGCGCGTGGGGCTGGCGATAACGATCTTCACCGTGATAGTGCTGGCAGTCATGCTGAAGCTGAGGACGCTGGTCGTGCCCTACTGGAAAGCCGCGCGCCAGGCAAGCGCCGAGCTTTTCGGCTTCCTGGAAGAGCGGCTGGCCGGGCTTATTGACATAAGAGCTAATGGGGCCAAAGAATATACGATGAACCGCCTGTACGGGTATACTGCCGGGCGCTTCCGCACGGCACGCAAAGCGCGATTGATGAGTTCGATACCGTGGGGCGTGCCTGTGATGGCATTCGCGGCGGGCGAGGGACTGGCGCTTGTGCTGGCGGCATGGCTCTTCACAGGCGGCAACATAACGCTCGGTACGGCGTTCCTTATCTATTACTACACGCAATTGCTTTTCCAGCCTCTCAGCCTGATTTCTCACCAGATAGACGACCTGCAAAAAGCGAGCGCAGGTATTACGAGAGTGCAGGAGTTGCTAAACACCGAGAGTCTTCTGCAAGACGGCCCCGGCGCGACATTCCCCACAGGCCCGCTCGCCGTCGAGTTCCAGCAGGTAGTATTCAGGTATGAGAGCGACCCCATACCTGCTGTGCAGGACCTGACGTTCCGTATCGCGCCGGGCGAAGTAGTCGGTCTGCTGGGGCGCACAGGCAGCGGCAAGACTACCCTGGCCCGGCTGCTGCTCAGGCTGTATGACCCGACGGAAGGAAGCATCCTGCTGGGAGGCGTCGATTTGCGCTCGGCGAAGCGTGCTGACCTGCGGAGGCATATCGGCATGGTCACGCAGGAAGTGCAACTATTCCGCGCCACGGTGCGTGACAACATCACCTTCTTCGATACGACTATCAGCGACGCTCGCATCATGCAGGCGTTGAACGATCTCGGACTGATGGAGTGGTACGGGCGTCTGCCTAACGCTCTGGATACGATGCTCGCTTCAGGCGGCGGGGGCTTATCCGCTGGCGAGGCGCAGTTGCTCGCTTTCACCCGCGTTTTCCTCAAAGACCCCGGCCTGGTTATCCTCGATGAAGCCTCGTCTCGACTCGATCCCTTT
>JBBRVL010000072.1:0-12947 GCA_038246925.1 Chloroflexia bacterium | reverse complement strand
GCAACGCTCTACGCAGCTACCCCCTTGACCTTATCAACAATCCGCCGCGTGTCTCGTCGGCATCCTTCGCGTTTGCCCTTACGGGGTCAGCGGGTCTTGTCGCCAGTGTACCAGAGCCGGTGGGGGCGGTAGAGGGAGATGCTTGGGGCTCGCTCCTGTGGGTCAGGCAGCAGACCGACGCCATAACCGCGCTTATGCAGCAGCGAGAACTCCCCTTCGGCGCTCTGTTGGCGGCGCTTGCTATCGCCTTCATGGTTGGGTCGGCGCACGCACTCTCTCCGGGTCATGGTAAGACGGTGGTGGCAGCATATCTCGTCGGCAGCCGGGGCACAGCGTTGCACGCGCTCTTTCTTGGCCTGACCGTCACCCTTAGTCACACGATAGGGGTCTTCTTGTTGGGCTTCGTAGTGCTTTTCCTTGCGGATTACATCCTGCCGGAGACGCTCTACCCATGGTTGAACTTCCTTTCTGGATCGCTACTTGTGGTCATGGGTCTAACCCTCTTCGTTCAAAGATGGAAAACATGGAAGGCAGGGAATGCGCCTTTTGCTCACAGCCACACCGGCCATGCTCACGCCGAAGATCATAACGCGCATAGCCCTGGTGAGCATGCTCACGCTCCCAGCCATGAAAGCCACGACCACGAACACCTCAATGACGCAACAATGCATCACAAACACGGCCTTTTCGGGCGGGCGCATACGCATCTTCCTGGTGATGCCCAAAAAGTGATGCTATGGAATTTGCTGGCGCTCGGAATCACGGGCGGGATCATCCCATGCCCCTCCGCTCTGGTGGTGCTGTTGGTGGCTATAGCTTCCGGCCAGATCGCTCTCGGACTGCTCTTAATACTGGCATTCAGCACGGGGCTTGCGGTTGTACTTATGGGCATAGGGTTGATCATGGTCTACAGCCGCAGCTTCTTTGACAGATTCAAGCTCAGGAGCGGCAGGTTCACCGGCCTTTTGGGTAGGCTTCCCATGCTTTCGGCGCTGGCGGTCTCTTTCCTGGGGGTGCTGATAGCCTTGAGGGCGTTTACGCCAGGCTGATGTCGGCTATAATATGGGGGCGGGTCGACTGCTGGCGTATTGCTTCGTGAGACCAACATCGGCCCCGTTGCAACAGAGGCGCCGCGGCTAGAAGTTATCTCTCTATTTTTTGGACTTACTCGGGTACCTGTAACGTAACAGTATATTGCCTTTCATCATCTACCGCGTCGGCGTAGGTGTGGCGCTGGTCGCTTTTCGCCGCCAGTTACCAGCCGCTCGAACTGGGCTGCCTTTGTTCGTAAATGCGTAGGGTCGTGATCACATACAGGTCATTGGCGAGTACCGCGTTTCCACCTTAGCTGGCGAAGCAATCCGGACACTGACAGACGAAAAGGGGAGGGATATTTGCTACATGGCATATAATCACGTGCATGGTGGCGGCCACAGCCACGCACCGGCCGATTTCGGTCGTACCTTCGCTATGGAGATTATTCTCAACACCGGCTTTGTGGTGCTGGAGGCGGTCTTTGGCATCCTCTCTAACTCCCTTGCTCTGGTAGCGGACGCGGGTCACAACCTGGGCGACGTGCTCGGCCTGGTAATCGCCTGGGTGGCAAGCATACTCGTCAAGCGGCAATCGACGCAGCGCCACACGTATGGATACCGCCGCTCCTCAATCCTTGCCGCTCTCATCAACGCCGTCTTCTTGCTGGTGGCCATAGGCGCTATCGCCTGGGAAGCTGTAAAGCGGTTCTCAGAGCCGAGCCCGGTCGAGGGCGCCACTGTTATCTGGGTAGCCGCAATCGGTATCGTCATCAACACGGTGACCGCGCTTTTGTTCATGTCGGGCCGCAAGCAAGATCTCAACATAAAGGGGGCATATTTGCACATGGCGGCAGACGCCGGGGTATCGCTTGGCGTGGTTATAGCCGGTATCGTCATCCTGGTCACAGGATGGCTGTGGATTGATCCTGTGATAAGCCTGGCGATCGTGGTCGTGATCTTTATCGGCACCTGGGGCCTGTTGCGCGACTCGGTGAACCTGGCGCTCGATGCCGTACCCGAGAGTATCGAAAGTGGGGACGTGGGTGATTACCTGAAGAGCCTGCCACGCGTGACCGAGGTGCACGACCTGCATATATGGGCGATGAGCACCACCGAGACTGCCCTTACGGCCCACCTAGTTGTGGACGATCCGAGGCGGGTGGATGACGCGATGCTAAAGCGAGCCGTGAGTGAGATGCATGAGAGGTTCGGTATCGAACACTGCACGCTGCAAGTGGAAAGTGGGGACCCGACCCACCCTTGCACTTATTGCATTCCGCAGCCGAATAGGCAGGGGGTCGAACATAATGGAGACTACCTCTCAGCGTCAATCCGTGGGGATCATCGCCTGCGTTAGCGCATCCGGACTTGATTGCAGTACTGGGTATCGCATGGCCCGCGTCATATGCCTGGTGCGCTGCGTAATGGCAGCTACCGCTCACGATTTCGTGCGACATAGCGGCCAAGGAGACCGGTCAGCAGACAGACCAGGCTCAGGATGCCAGCGGCGCTACCCCACCCACGAAGCAGCGAGTTCTGTACCCCGCTCCTGGGCATGCCCGGCTCAGCTGGGTTGGCGACAGTATAACCGGCAGCCGCCAGCATATCTTTTGCTTCAGGTGTCAGGCTGTAAATGACGGACTTTATCTTCCCACCCTCCACGATCGCCTCACCGAAGAACTCCAACTCCGGCACTCCCGCTTGCCGTAGACTATTGGAGATTTGCATCTCGGCCCATATCACGGTGCCGTTTATCAGGCTAGGCGTTTCGGTTACCCTGATCTGAATATTGTCGTCCTCATAATCCCGTAGGACCTGCTGGATCTCCTCTTTGCCCTCGTAGGCCGTTATCCCCTGGGCCGGAAAGTCCGTGAAGATCAGAAACGCCGGATCGGCAAGCAAGGCCACAGCCCCTTCCACATCATGAGCGGAGCGAGCAGCAATCCATGCCTCTATCGTGCCAGTTGGGCTCTCAGCCTCTGCTTGGACATGCAGAGGCTGAGCAACTCCCGCCCCCGCCAAGACCAGCGCGAATAGCACTATCCATCTTACTTTTGCTCTCATAGCTTCTGCCCGCCACATCAGAATAGTCGACCAGCGCAACAAACCGGCTGCTCAATGGTAAGAACTCACTCCACTAAAGAGCATAGTCCATGCCTGCGACCACCCTTACTGGCGAGATCAAGCAGCAAACACTGCCTCTGGTAACGCCCTACTTCCCTAAGCGGCGAGAGACGATACAAGCTGATTGCAAGCCTGCTCACAGCGGCGACACGCCTCAGCACACACGCGGCAGTGTTCCATGCCATGCTGGGCGTGCATCGCGCATTCGTCGCCACAAAGACGGCACGCCTCGGCGCAAGCTCGCAGCATGGCCTGTACCATCACCGGTTCGAACGCCGTCTGGCGCGACACTATCTTGCCGGTGGCATCACACACGTCGGCGCAGTCCAGATTGAGCCGGATGCACCGGATCAGCATCTCTATTTGCTCCTCACCGAGGCAGGCATCGGCGCAGGCGGTGCAGGCCTGCTCACAGTCGAAGCAAGCCTGTATGCACTCGGCCAGGGTCCTCTCATCTACTTGCACCTTGCTCGGGTTAGTCTGGATCATCCGGGTTGCGAAAGTCATCTGCATCTTCTCCTTGTATAATATAGAGGTTAATAATCTCGGCACCCGAAGTGAGTGCCTGGGAAGTGTACTGCAAGAACAGTGCCAGTACTGCATACAAGTATAGAGTATGGGCACGACTGGAGTGATCAGTGGTTAGACAGGCAACCTATAAGCGAGATAAAGAGGTGCTTCTCCTGCGTCTGCGCAAGATGGAAGGACAGGTACGTGGTTTGCAGCAGATGATCCAGGACGAGCGCCACTGCCTCGATGTGATACAGCAGATTAGCGCGCTAACGGCAGCTGCCCGTGAAGTGGAGCTAATGTTGGTAGAAGACCACCTTCAGGCAGGCGTGGCCGACGCCGTGCAAGGGCAAGAGGAAGGCTCGATAAAGGAGATGATGCAAGTCCTGCGCAAGGTCCTGCGACCCTAACTTGATTGCCCATCCGTGCCTTTCGCAGGAGGATCCACCGCTTCGCCCATCGGGAGCGCCATGTGAACCAACAGTCGGCAGTGCGCTCCCGCATAAGCCGGTCCTTATTGCATTCAGGCCTCATTAGCAGCCCCGGCCGGAGCTGTAGCTGCTACAGTCCTATCATGGTGGGCTGAGGCCGCATGAGGGTCCTGACCACTGTGACCGCACGGGTCCACATGAACACTGACAACAGACAGCTTTGGTAGAGCGTGCAAGAGGGCGTGACGGACTTCCTCGGCGATCCTATGGCTTGCGCTTGTGGGCAGGTCTTCGTTCACGGTGATATGCAGATCGGTGTGAAGCTTATGCCCGAGCCAGCGCACTCTTACATCATGTACGTCTTGCGCGCCCGGCACGGCGGCGGTTGTCTGCTCGATGCTATCCACCATCTCAGGGTCCACAGCGTCCATCAGCCGGTGCCACATGGTGATCGCTGTGTCCTTGACAATGAAGAGGATCGCTACCGTAATTAGCAGGCCGATTATAGGGTCCGCAAGAGGAAAGCCCAATATCACTCCAATGGCGCCAAACAGCACAGCCAGAGAGGTAAATCCGTCCACGCGGGCGTGCTGGCCGTCGGCGATCAGGGCCGCCGATCCTATCTCACGACCTATACGTATGCGGAAGATCGCCACAGCCTCGTTACCGAGGAAGCCAACTATCGCCGCTACAATTACCCAGCCTAAATTGGTGATAGTCTGGGGATTGACCAGCCTATCATAACTCTCGTAGGCAGCCACGAGAGCACTCGCGAAGATCATCAAGACGATTATCACGCCAGCGACATCCTCCGCCCGGCCATAGCCGTAGGTGTAACGTCTGCTCGCCACTCGCCTACCCAGCACGAAGGCGATCCACAGAGGTACAGCGGTGAGGGCATCGGAAAAATTGTGGATCGTGTCGGCCAGCAGCGCAACGCTGCCGCTGATGACTACTATTACTACCTGGAACAGGGCCGTCAGGCCAAGTCCCGCCAGCGAGACTTTCAGCGCCCATATACCGCGCTCGCTCGTCTCCATTGCGCTATCTACGTTCGCCTCGCCGTGGCTGTGCCCATGTAAGGAAGGGATCATATCCTTCAGCCAACCGAAGGGGCCATTATCATGCTCGTGACCGTGATTATCATCATCCCCATGGGGATGATCGTGTCCATTACCACGTGAGTGATCGTGACCACCCTGTTGCCCCATGTCGTTGTGGTCATGCGTCTCCGTGCTTGCACTCGCATCATGTTTCGGCATCTAAGGCTTCTCCTTTATTCCTTCATTATTCGCCCATTATTCGCCCGACAATCTTCGGGTACATATTCATATGCTTGTATGCTTGCTTGCTCAGTTGGTTCATCTAGTCGATCGAAGTTGGCCCTGTAGTAAGTAAATGCTCGTGGGAAGCCCACAGGTCTTATTTATGAGCAGGAATAACCGGCGCCGGCAGGCCCTCACTCTTTCCGTGGGCATGGCTTGCCTCCGGGTGATCCGGGAATCCCCTTATTACATGATCTGCATGATATTCGGCCTCACGAAAGAGAGAGGCTACATGCTGGTCGTCCACTGAGTAATATATGATATTACCAGCCCGGCGTGGCTTGACCAGGCGGCGATCTCGCAGGAAGCGGAGCTGATGGGACACAGCCGACTCGGAGACGCCAACCAATATCGCCAGGTCCCGCACGCATAGCTCCCTCTGTACCAGGGCGTAGAGGATACGCGCGCGTGTTCGGTCCGCAAGCGCTTCAAAGGTCTGGACGACAAGGAAGAGGTGCTCTTCCTGTAGCGCTCCGGCGCGTGCGTCGGCTACCGCCCGCGGGTCAATTGGCGTTAGCACTTCCCCTTTATTCATCGTACTACCCTCCTGCCTATATGAGCACATAGTCATATAATAGCATGATGGCGTTTGGAAGGCAACCTCACGGTTGCCTGGGGAGTAACAAATAGGGCACGTGGGGGGCATGCATATCCCTAGCCCCTACACCGCGCCCTCATTTTGAACACTTACGCTCTGTCGGCGGAGTGGCGGGCAGCTACGGCGAGGATAGATGGAATATGGCATCGACATAGAAGCTGCTAACCGGGCGAGGACACAGGTTGAGCGGGGCGGAGCGTTGGCGATTCCCCCTTTCCGATGCTCGGCTCTGCTAGGTCTCTCTCTACCCTTTTGAGAAGCACAGCATTCACGGCCACGATGATCGAGGAGAGCGACATCAAGAGCGCCGACCACTCAGGCCGCAGCATGATCCCGTAGGAAGGGTAGAGCACGCCCGCCGCCACCGGGATCGCGAGCACATTGTACACCGAGGCCCACACCAGGTTCTGCTTCATCTTGCGTATCGTGGCTTGCGACAGGATGATCGCCCGCACGATGTCGAGCGGGTCCGACTTCATCAACACCACCTTTGCCGTCTCGATAGCCACGTCCGTACCGGCGCCTATGGCGATGCCGATATCCGCCTGAGCCAGCGCGGGCGCATCGTTGATGCCATCACCTACCATCGCCACACGTTTGCCTTCAGACTGTAGCTGCTGCACGTAGCGCGCCTTATCGGCTGGTAATACCTCAGCGAACACCCGCTCTATACCAAGCGTGCGCGCCACCGCCTCAGCGGTACGCTTGTTGTCGCCGGTGATCATCACTACCTCGATGCCCCGCTCGCGTAGCTGGCGAACCGCCTCCAGAGCGCTCGGCTTGATCCGGTCGGCTACGGCTACAAGCCCCGCGGCCACTCCATCGACCGCCACGAACATCGGCGTCTTGCCTCCTTCAGCTAACGTTGCCGCCTGCGCTTCCAGGTCGCCCATCTCTATGCCGCGGTCGCTCATGAGCTTGCGGTTGCCGGCGAGCAGGGTGCGTCCGTCAACCGTCGCCTCGATACCATGCCCGGCGATAGCTTCGAACCGAGTGGCATCAGTGAGGGTGATACCTCTATCCCGCGCCCCACTGACGATCGCCTCGGCCAGAGGGTGCTCGGAGCCACGCTCGGCGGAGCCCACCAGACGCAGGAGCGCAGCTGCGTCCATATTAGCAGCACCGGGAGCGACCACCACGTCCGTGAGCGCAGGCTTGCCTTCCGTGAGCGTGCCGGTCTTATCGAGCACGACCGCCGTGACGCCCGACACGTTCTCCAGGGTAGCGGCGTCTTTGATCAGGATGTTGTGCTTGGCCCCTATGCCTGTGCCGACAGCGACCGCCGTAGGTGTTGCCAGTCCGAGGGCGTCAGGGCAGGCGATTACCACCGCCGAGATGGCGAACGTCAGGGCCAGGATAAAGGTGGCATCGCCCACGAAATACCAGGCGAGGAAAGTAAGTACGCCGGAGCCTACTGCCAGGATCACCAGGTACTGAGCAGCGCGGTCGGCGAGCCGTTGACCCGGGGCTTTGGAGTTCTGCGCTCGCTGCACCAACTCCACGATCTGCGCCAGGGCGGTATCCGCGCCCACCTTGGTGGCTCGGAAGCGAACGCTGCCGCTCCTGTTGATCGAGCCCGCGATCACCTGGTCGCCGGGACCCTTCGTAACGGGCAGGCTTTCCCCGGTAACCAGCGCCTCGTCAATGCTCGTCTCGCCAACTGTAATCTCACCGTCGACCGGCACCTTGTCGCCAGGGCGCAGCAAGACTATATCTCCTACCTGCACTTCGCTGCTGGGTATAGTCACTTCCGCGCCGTCGCGGATCACTGTAGCCTGTGGCGGCACCAGGTCAAATAGGGCGCGCATCGCGTCGTTGGTGCCTTTACGGGCGCGCATCTCCATCCAGTGGCCGAAGAGGACGAACGTCACCAGCATCGCCGCCGCTTCGAAGAAGGTCTCAGCGCCAACGAAGGTAAGGAGCAAGCTCGCCAGGTATGCTGCCAGCACGCCTGTTGCTATCAGCACGCTCATGTTGAGCATCCTGCGCCTCAGGGAGTGGTACGCCCCGGAGATGAACATCCACCCGCAGTAGAAGACTACAGGCGTGGACAGAACAAGCATGATCAGGTTCATACCCAGCCCGAAGGTCGGCAGCTCCACACCCAGCAGGTTCATACCGAGGGGCGAGTAGAGGACCGTGGGGATAGTGAGGAGGAGGGCTATGAAGAACTTGTTGCGCATGTCGCGCTCCATAGCCGCCGCCATACCGGGGTCAGACATATCGTGGTCCATGCCGCCATGACCCATGGAGCTGTGATCCATGCCGCCTGAGGCAGAACCCCCGTCGTGGCTCATCCCCATCGCGCTGTGGTCCATATCCTGCATGGGGGCCGAGCCGTGGCCCATAGACGCATGGTCAATAGCCGTGTGATCCACGTTTCCAGCCTGGGGAGTGGCCGGAAGCACAGTGGCCATATCGCCATGCCCGCTGTGGTCCATACCCCTCATGCCGGTATGCCCCTGCGCACCACTCGCCGGCCGTGAGGCGTGGGCTTGGGACCTGGCAGCACGCGCGGGTGCCGGAGCGTGGTGCTTATGGGCGCCGGTCGCGGGCATCTCATACTGCATGCGGTCGTGCTTGGTGCCCATGGTGATAGGCTGCATGTCTACCGCGTGGGCCAGGTGCTGCATCTGCCGGGCGGGGGATGGCCGTCCCTCGTGGGCGTCACCCGTCTGCTCGGTGTGTGAGACATAGTCGTGTGCCCCGGAACCGGAGGGGGACGGCGCGCATCTGCACCCGGTTGTCGTTATCAAGCGCTCGATCTCTTCGCGATTTATCATGCCGGGGTGGTAGCCTACATGCGCTACGTTGTTCGCCCAATCAATGTGGACGCTGCTTATATGGGGCTGGGAGCGCAGTACCTTCTCAATTGCGTCAGCGCAGCCGGTGCAGTGCACGCCTTCCAGCTTCAGGGCGATATGTTGGTCCTCTTGCTGCCCTCGTTTTCCATTTGGTTCGGTGTTTGCTCCTATCATAATATGGCCTCGTTCTTCTAAATTACCTGTTTTATGAGGTGATTATGGGTGCAGGGAGCCTGGCACAGTTGTATTAGATCTGCGCTCGGCTCCTTGCTCTGCAGTTGTCGTTGCTTCTCTTGGCAGGGCTGGAGATGGTAGCAATCCACACACGGTTGATGCACCCCTCGGGCTCTGCTTGAGATCTAGCTGTTGGTGCTGCTTTGATCGCCCGAGCCTGCACCTGGCTGGCCCTTGCCTACGAACTCAGTGGGGTTCTTATCGAACGCCCGCTTGCAGCCCGCGCCGCAGAAGTAGTATGTGGTCCCCTGATAGTCAGATGTGTATTCCGCTGTGTCGGTGTCGACTGTCATGTCGCACACCGGGTCTATAGCTTGTGCCATCGTATTGCTCCTTTGCTTGTTCTGAAAGTCGGCTTCACTTGAAACGAAACAGCTGTGTAATTACTGCAGTATGAGGCCGTCACGAGAGGCAGCCTGGATGCCTGCTGGCGCGGCACCGGCTACCGGGTAGCCCTCTTCGTCAAGAGCTTCTTTCACCTGGTCGAGGCTGTAAGCGTTCTCGTCGTAATCGAGGTATACGCTCTTGGCAGGTATGTTCACCTGCACGCCCTTCACGCCAGGCTTATCCCGCAGCGCCTCCAGCACCGTCTTTTCGCAGTGGCCGCATGATATGTCCGGTACGTTCAATGTGATCTGAGACATTTGGTTTCCTTTCCTTTCTTAATTATTGATCGCCTGTAGTTTTCGGCGGACCGTGTCACCCCAAGATGAACACGGCCCACAATGCTACCTTAGTAACTACCGAGTGACTAACGCGCTTCCACTACCCAGCTTACGGTCTGTACCTGTCCATTGTGACTGAACTGTGCCCAGACCTTGTAAAGCCCAGGCTTCTCGAAGCGGTGGCTGAAGGAGAGGTCAGGGCCGAACCGGACGGGGGGTTCGCTCATCTCCCCCATGTCGCTCGATTGTGGAGCATCCCCGGCAATAGCATGCACGTGGGCGAACCCACCAGCGCTCTCGTCCAGCACTACCACGTGGCTCGCCGCGCCCAGGTAAGGCTCCAGATCGGTGACAGGCTTGCCGTTCTTCTCGACAGTGACCACGAAGCCGCTGGGGTCGCCCGCCTTGACCGGGCCGCCTTGAGTAATGCGAGCGGTGTAGTCACCTACCTGCTTCTGGCTCAGGTCCGGGGTAAGTTGGGCCGCCGGCGAACCGCTGCCGCCAACCTTCAGGTCGAAGCGGTGGTATTCATCTCCCTTCCCGGCAAGCTCGAACTCGTCATATAGCACGTAATCGCCCGGCATCGGAAATGTGTGCGTTACCTGGTACTCCCCCATTTGCCCGGTGCGCACGGGGTGGATATGGGCAAAGTAGCCTAGGTCGCGGCTCGCAATGATAAGGTGCATCTCCTTCTCGTGCGCCAGGACCGGATTGGCCGGGCTGCCGGTGCTCGCGTCCGTGATGTTGAACCGCAGCGTGGTCTCCGCACTCGGTGCGATAGCGCCGCCTGTATCCAGGGTAACATTCGCAGCCTGGATACCAGCGTTTGATGACTGTTCCATATTCATATTGCTCACTACTCCATTTCCTTGACTTTGATCGTGCGCGCCCATTGCGGGGCGGAACACGAAGAGCGATACAACACCCACGGCCAGGGCCAGCATAGCAATGCCTACCAGGTAACTAACATCAGCGATACGGCGGCGCAGGGGCGGGTGCAGTATCTCTTCCGCGCTCCTGGGAGCGGTGAAGCTCCGGAGCCGTAGTGAGTTGGTAACCACACTCACCGACGACATCGCCATCGCTGCCGCTGCCATGATCGGGTTGAGCAGCAGTCCAAAGAGCGGGAACAACACGCCCATAGCCACCGGGATCAGCACCACGTTGTAGAAGAAAGCCCAGAAGAGGTTCTGCCTGATAGTGGAGATGGTACGGCGCGAAAGAGCAATCGCCGTGACAACGCCGCGCACGTCGCCGCCCACCAGGGTTATGTCGGATGCTTCCATAGCCACATCCGCTCCGGTGCCGATTGCGATCCCCAGGTCTGCCTGCACAAGGGCGGGTGCGTCGTTGATGCCGTCGCCCACCATCGCTACCACCTTACCGCGAGATTGCAGCTCCTTGACTTTGGCCGCCTTTTGCTCGGGCAGCACTTCGGCCATGATATTGGTGATGCCTACCTCGGCGGCGATAGCGCGGGCCGTAGCCTCGTTATCGCCCGTCAGCATCCAGACTTCCAGGCCAAGCGCCTGCAGCTCACGAACGGCTTCGGGCGACTCGGGCTTGAGGGTATCGGCCACAGCAATCAGGCCGCCCGCTTTGTTGTCGACCGCTACATACATGGGTGTCTTGCCCTGGGCCGCAAGGGCGGCGCCCTGCTCCGTGAGGCCGTCGAGCCCGATGTTGTTCGCGGCCATGAGCCGGGTATTGCCTATCAACAGGCTGCGGCCCTCGACGGTGGCTTCGATGCCATGCCCGGCGACCGCCTGGAACCTCTCGGTCGACGCGAGGGTCAGCCCAAGCTCCCCGGCGCGGGAAACGATGGCTTCACCCAGCGGGTGCTCAGAGCCTCGCTCAGCGCTGGCTACCAGCCTCAGAAGTTCCTGCTCCCCAATCCCGTTGGTTGCGACCAGATCGGTTACGGCGGGCTTTCCCCGTGTCAGAGTGCCGGTCTTGTCCAGCACGATAGCAGTCACTTTGTACGCGCCTTCGAGCGCTTCACCGCCCCTTATCAGCACGCCATGCTCAGCGCCTTTGCCCGTGCCGACCATGATGGCGGTTGGCGTTGCCAGGCCTAGGGCGCAGGGGCAGGCGATGATGAGCACCGCGATCATCGAGACGAGCGACAGGGTGAACTTCGGCTCAGGCCCAACCACGTACCACAATACAAAGGTGAGCGCCGCTAATCCCAGCACCACGGGCACGAAGTAGGAGGAAATCTGGTCGGCCAGCCGCTGGATAGGGGCCTTCGAGCCCTGCGCTTCCTCCACCAGTTTCACGATCTGCGCCAGCGCGGTGTCTTTACCGACCCTTGTGGCGCGGAAGGTAAACGAGCCGGTCTTGTTGATGGTCGCGCCGATCACGGTGGCACCCGGCTCCTTCTCGACCGGCAGGCTCTCGCCGGTCAGCATCGATTCATCGACTGAGGAACGGCCTTCCGCAACGATGCCGTCCACCGGCACCTTGTCGCCGGGGCGTACCCGGATTACGTCATCAACCTGTACCTGCTCAATCGGCAGGTCTATCTCTTCGTTGTTGCGGATCACGCGTGCTGTGCGCGGCGCGAGGCCCATCAGTTTCTTGATCGCCTCCGACGTCTGACCTTTGGCCCGTGCCTCAAGGTAGCGGCCCATGAGGATGAGGCCGATGATGATCGTGGACGTATCGTAGTATGCTTCAGGCACCAGCCCAGCGCTGCTCACAGCGCCCGGGAAGAAGGTGATGAAGACCGAGTAGAGGTAGGCAGCCGACGTGCCTACCGCGATCAGGGTATTCATATTGGTTGTCAGGTGGCGAGCCGCCATCCATGCGCCCTTGTAGAATGTCCAACCGGCCCAGAACTGTATGGGGGTGGCGAGCAGGAACATCGCAAGGTAGCGGTCCTGCATTGCCCAGGGTAGCCAGGAAGTCGGCAGGAACATGCCGGCCATGATTACGACGCCTACGGCCAGGCTGGTAACGAACTTGAGGCGCAGGGTCTCTACCTCCTTGCGGCGGCGTTCCATGTCCCGGTCTACAGGGGCTTCTCCTTGGGCTGTTGCAAGCCCCTGCTCGGTGCCGGCGCGCAGCGCGTAGCCTGCTTTCTCCACGGCTTTGCGGAAGTCATCGTTCCCTACCATCGCGGGGTTGAAGCGTACGCTCGCCTGCTCCGTCGCCAGGTTGACGCCCACGCTCTCTACGCCCGGCAGCTTGGCCAGAGACCTCTCCACGCGGCCCACGCAT
>JBBRVL010000071.1:0-12985 GCA_038246925.1 Chloroflexia bacterium | reverse complement strand
GCTGTACCATCTTGTCCAGCCGGTGCTTATATCGGTGCCGATGCGAGCGCGCAGCTGCACCTCAATCCAGGTGCCGGTAGGGGTATCTACATTCCAGGAAGGTATTGCTTCTGAGAAAGGGAATGAGGGCTTGACGAGCGGGCCAGTAGTTTCGCCAATGAAGAAGCTACCGCCGTTATAGAAATTGCCGCCGAGATATTTGCCTGGGCCGAAAGGATCGGTAAGTGCGCGAGCCTTCGACGGGTCAAGTTGCAGCGTGCCTGCGGGGGAGCGCATCACGCCTGCACGCATCCAAAAGTTGAACCGGGTAGAGGTGGCGCTCCAACGTGTTGTCTCCGCCTTGTACGCAGTGCTGCCCTGGGCATGGGCGTGGGCACCCAACGCTGCCGGTTGCAGGAATGAGAAAAGCGTAATTAGCAGCAGGTAGAGCCGTGCGCGTGACTTCAATATAGGGACCCTTTAGACGTGGTAAGAACGAACTAGCGGCGATACTGAGGGTTGCCTGACCAGTATATCATGGCTTGAGTGTGGAAGTCATGATCAAGCTCTGAGCATCACATTAGGAACCACCGCAAAAATATCTGGCCGACGAAGCGAACCCACCAACTCTTGTCATTCTGAACGGAGTGAAGAATCAGTCCCCTTAGCACTGACTCCCACGTAGTGATTCTTCACTGCGTTCAGAATGACAACTCTAACTTTGTATCTTGTTCCTCCTACATCATGCCGTCTTTGAGATGAGTCCTACTCAGCGCGAGGCTCGGCTGTGCAGATTACGGTTTACAGGGGCGGAGCATCTGAGGTGACTGCCTTGAATCTCGCGGCAGAGAACGAAGTCACCAGAGGTGGAGTTGTCTCTCCAAACGCCATCCCCGCCAGCACCTCTCCCATTGCAGAGGAAAACTTGAAACCATGTCCCGAGCAGGCAGAAGCATAGACTACCTGCGGGTGCTCAGGGTGGCGGTCGATGATAAAGTCCTCGTCGGGCGTCATAGTGTAGATGCAGGTGGTGGTCGCTTTGAGCTTACCGGCTGCTCCGGGTATATACCTATCAAGCACAGACCTTAGTTCCTCCACTTCGCTGGCATCTACCTTACGACGGGCGCTTTCGGGCGTGGTACATACCTCGCCAGCATCGTGGCGTCCAGCCTTTAATCCCTGGCCTGGGAGAGCAGGCAAGCCGTAGTAAGTGCCCTCAGGAACTTCCAGCAGGTAAAAAGGGCACCGTCCAACATCGAAATCTGGACGGATCGGCTCAAAATAGGCATTAGCGACACGCCAGGGAGTGAGGGGCAGCGAAAGTTCAGAGAGGACGCGGCCCGTCCACGGCCCTGCCGTTACTATAAGCCTTCCGGCGGTATAGCTCCCTGCGTTAGTCTCGACGCGTACGCCGTCGCCATCGGCGGTCCATTTCACTACAGGCTCACTGTGATGCAGATCAGCGCCGAGCCGGGCGGCCATATCGAGATGTGCCCCCACACACGCCTCGGCATCCAGAACGCCTCCATTCTCCTCATAGACCCCGACCATTTCTTCAGGTATGCGAAAACCTGCGAACTTCGATGTGACCTCTGCCGCAGTGAGATAGTCGCAGGATAGATTGTGCTCACGGGCGCTACGCAACACGCCTGTTACTATATCACTGTCAGGCGACCCCATGTACAGGCCCCCGGTCATCGTAAGCAGATGCCTGCCGCTTGCCTTCTCCAACTCGCGCCAGAGCACATAGGCACGCTGCACGAGGGGCACATATTGCGGCCCCTCGGCATACGATTCGCGGATGATGCGGCTGTGCCCATGAGACGAACCCATAGTGTGATTGCGCTCATACGCATCGAGGCCAAGCACCTTCTGTCCACCGCGGGCGGCATGGTAAGCAGCCGCGCTGCCCATCGCGCCGAGGCCAAGCACTATTAGATCGTACAATTCATCTCTGATATAGCTATCAGCCATCAGGTTCAAGCTTCAAAGTTGCATAACATTCGATCTTGAACTCGTAACTCTAACCCCTAACCCCTAACCCCTAATCTCTGCTTACCTGTTGGCGTGCAGTGGCGTGCCAAGGAACTGCGCGAAGGCTGTCTCGGCGACGGCTTCCGGCATCGTGGGGTGAGCATGAATCACGTGGGCTAGCTCTTCCGCAGTAATGCCTTGCTGCACAGCCAATGTGCATTCGGCTATTACATCCGAAGCATGAGCGCCCATGATCTGCATACCGAGGATGATGCCTGTAGTCGGGTCGCACACCATCTTCACCAGGCCATCAGGCTCACCTATCGCCTGGGCACGTCCGAGTGCGGCGAACGGGAATTTGGTCACTTTTACAGGTATGCCGCGCTCTTTGGCTGTGGCTTCGGTCATACCGACCGAGGCTATCTCCGGTATGGTGAAGATTACGTCCGGCACGGCACCGTAATCAGCGGCCCTGTAATGCCCGAGGATGTTGTCTACCGCAACCTCACCTTCGTAAGATGCTACGTGTGCCAACCACGGAGTAGATACCACGTCACCTATTGCGTAAACGCCGTCAACAGAGGTCATCATCCGCTCGTCAACCGGTATTGTGCCCCCACGCTCCGGTTTGATACCTATCGTTTCGAGGCCGAGCTTCTCGGTATAGGCGTAACGGCCTTTGGCCCACAGCACGTTGTCCACGACCCGATCTTCCTCTGTGCCTGTATCGACATTCTTGATTGTGACCTTCAGGCCCTTGCCCTTCTTGCCTTCCTCCATCTTTGTGACGTCGGAGCGCGTCAGGATTTCAATCCCCTGGCCCTTGGCAACCTGGGCGAAACGGCGAGCTATCTCCTCGTCCACCAGGCGCAGAACACGCGGAGAGCTTACCACCACCGTGACTTTCGAGCCGTAGCCGTTGAAGATCGAAGCGAACTCCATGCCGACGATGCCGCCCCCAACGATGATTATGCTCTCAGGCCTTTTTGGTATCGTCTTGAGAGTAAGGTCTTTATCCAGCACCTCGTCCGAGGTAATGACCGCAGGCAGGTCGCCACCCGGCACATCAGTGGCGCGCATGGTCCCGGAGCCTGTGGCTATGATGATGTTCTTGGCGCGCACTTCGCGGCCATCGACATCGATGGTGCGGGGCGACGTGATTGTGCCATGCCCACTTATTACATCGACCTTTCTAGCCCTCATCAGGCCTGTGAGACCCTGGGTTAGTCCATCCACTACCTTATCTTTGCGCTGTACCGTCTTCTCCCAATTGACGCTCACCGGACCACCAAGGTCAAGACCATAGTTCTCGGCGTGGCGCATCTGTAGCGTCAGCTCAGCGGTCTTTACCATCGTCTTAGAAGGAATGCAGCCGCGCAGGAGGCAAGTACCCCCGAGGCGGCTATCTTTCTCGATGATAGCTATTTTGGCGCCCTTCAACGCGCCGTACAGGGCAGCAACGTAGCCCCCCGGCCCAGCGCCAATGATCGCTATGTCATATTCTGTGTTATTCTGCTCGTCTGCCATTTGCCTGATTACCTCTCAAATATTACGAATTACTACGAAACCGCCAAGACGCCAAGAACGCCAAGAGTGCGCCAAGATTTTTAGGATTTACGAATTGGATTTGTATGAGTCATTCATTTCCGAAGCGTCCAGCCATCGTTCCGGTATTTATCTGTGACTAACCGGT
This sequence comes from Chloroflexia bacterium, assembly GCA_038246925.1. Classification (GTDB taxonomy): domain Bacteria; phylum Chloroflexota; class Chloroflexia; order QHBQ01; family JADMIH01; genus JADMIH01. The sequence continues at coordinate 9,339 of JBBRVL010000071.1, read as the reverse complement.
ATACGGACATGCGTTCCTCGGCAGATATACCTGGCCTCTCCAGATCAACATCGAAGTGAGCGGCAAAGCTCTTCGCGAGGGCGTCACACACTTCCTCGGGAGCGACCTCGCGGCCAAGCTGCTCTTTGAGCGAAGTCATCCTTTGAGGCAGCTTTTGCAGTGCGCGCTCCCGTCCTCGCTCAGAGGCATAAGCAAATACCGCCGCCCATGCTTCCCAATCGACATTGAGCAGTATAGAGCCATGCTGAAGTAATGCGCCACCTCTTCTTGCCTGTGCGCTGCCTACCATCTTGCGCCCGTTAGCCGTCAGTTCGTATGCCGATGCCGTGTCGAAGCAGATCGCGCCGTGATTGCTTTCCTCCAACTCACCGAGGTCATTGTAACGTCGCTCGCTCGCCATTGCTCGAAAGAGTGCGCGATCAGGCTCCGAAAGGCTTACATCCGCTCCAATCGAACGGAGGCCCGCCACAAGGGGAGCGCTGATCTTGCGATATGACTCTATCACTCCACCCGATACAAGCGGATCACTGTCGGGCGCTATTACAGAGTAAGTAAGCTCATGCTGGTGAAGCACCGCCCTTCCGCCCGTAATCCTGCGCACCAGGCTGAAGCCGCGACGAGTGCACCCCGCTACATCGACTTCACCTGCAGGCTGGTTCACGCCAAGTGATAAAGCCGCAGGCTCCCAGGTGTAAAAACGGATAACAGGCCCCGCACCCGCGACAACCGAATCAAGCAGTGCCTCATCGAGGGCCATGTTCTCGGCCCCGGACAGGTCGAAATCGACCAAAAGTCGCCATTTGGCCGTGGTTCGACGTGTGGGGCTATCGTTTTCAGTCAGAATCATAACGCAAAAAGGTGGGCCATGCGCGTCCGGTGCAACATGCCCACGATATTATACAACAGATGGGAATTGGTGGTTGGTTTCTTTTCCCGGTACTACCGACTCACTTCGCTATCCAGTCGTCTCCCGCTACCACCAGTATATCTACAGGCTCGCTGTCAGAGTTAGCAATTGGTGCTTCGTCCGGGTGACCCTCTCGTACGTCTACCAGGTCGATACCCAGCGCAACTGTAAGCGCTTCCAGGGTGTGGGGCTTCTTGCCGTTTGTGTAGTCTATTATCACGGTGGTGGGATACTTCCCCTGATCCAGTGGGGCGGACAGGTCAGGGATGAAGAAGCCCTTGGCAACGAGCACATCATGTACCTTCCTGCCAATACCGCCTGTGGTGGTGCCGTTCTGTACGGATAGGCGCGCAGCTTCTTTTGCTAATTTCGGGTCGGCGAACGCCTGAGAAATCTTGGGGCGTATCAATTCCCAGCGCGGCATGAGGACCTGCGCTCCGGTCTCAGGAATTGTGTATTCGTAGACCATATCCGCATCGATCAACACTGTCTGGATCGACTCGGGGCCAATCTGCCTGCCAAGTTGCGCCAGCGAGCCGACCTTCATAGGGTCAAGATCAGTCTTGACGGCATCAGAGAGTTCACCCACCAGGTCATTTAGCTTGGACAATATGTTTACATTGAGGCCCGTCTGCCGCAGAGCGAGAAGCACCTGCTGCTGTCGAGAGTTGCGCCCCAGGTCGCTGTCGGCGTGACGAGACCTTGCATACTGGAGAGCAGTTCGGCCATCCATATGTTGAAGCCCCGCGGGAATGTAGATACGTGTGACGCCTTCATTGGCAAGCGGGTATTCATTATCCACGAGGGGACGAGGCACATCTATAGTCAATCCGCCCATGGCATCTACCACGCGCTCGAAGCCAGTAAAATCGACCTGAGCGAAGTAGTGGATTGGTATGCCAAAGTTTTGCTCGATAGTCGCCATCGCGAGGGCAGGACCGCCCCCCGGCACGTCTATTTTGTTGTCTTCGCCCGTCTGGTAGGCCGTGTTGATCCTGTTCTCGCCGTGCCCTGGGATCGGCACCCACAGGTCGCGTGGTATGGCGAACATTGCGGCGCTATTAGCCACCGGGTCAATATGCACAACAATCTGGGTATCGGCCCGTGTATCCTCAACGTCCGAGCGCAAGTCCAACCCGATGAGCAGAATGTTGACAGGTTCTTTCCCCCAATCGGGGTAAACGACAGCCTGGAGTGTGCCGTCAGCGCCCGGCCTCTGCGAAACTGGAGTACTGAATACGTGGCCGGTCGCGTCGATTATTACGCCAACGGTAGGAGAAAGCCATAGCCAAAGCCCAACGCCTACAGTCAGCACCAAGGCTCCCAGTGACAGCATGATAACTCTCAGCCGCCGCTGCTTTGCTCTTTTCTTCACTAGCGCGGTCGCCCTGTCCGTAGCACTGGAGCCTGTTCCTTCAGTGCCGTTATGGCTAGGGGTCAGGCGCGAGCGGTAGTTGGGAGGGTTGCCCCGCGTATGGACTGAAGGGTGCGGACGGGTATGGGGACGTGTGATTGGGCGTGTGGCTCCGCTATTCGTCGTTGGGGGGCGTCGGTCGGTTGGTTGGCTCAAGAGTTCGTTTCCTTAGTTATATCATCTTGCCTCAGCGTCCGGCTGCGGCAAAGGTCTGTCGATGTCAGGTTCTACTGCTTTCGAGATTGGAGATCACCTCGGCTTCACTGTTTAGGCCGGGTTTACGCAAATCTTCCTGCAACTCATGCTGATCGTGTTTTTTTCCTTCGGTAGTCTCCTCATGCTGGCGGGAGGGGACGCTCGCTTCTGCCTCTCGTGGGCTGAACCCTTCGGTAAAGCGCCTGTATAGGTAAACATAGATGTCGCGCAAGATCGCCGCAACCGGCACAGCCACGATGAGGCCAAAGAGGCCCCCCACCTGGCTGCCGACCACCAGCGACACCATAATAACCGTGGGATGCAGCTTCACGCTATCACCCTGTACTTTTGGAACGAGCAAGTTGTTCTCAAGTTGCTGCACTATCACAAAAACAGCCAGCACCTTGAGGACCATCAGCCAGCCTTCGGGGTGAAATGCCGCCAGGGCGACGGCGGGTATCGCACCGAGGACTGGACCGAGCACCGGTATCAACTCAGTTATGCCCGCTATAATCCCGAGGAGCAAAGCGTAGGGCGCACCTACGAGCAGTAGGCCAATTGTGCTGGCGGCCCCCACCAGCAGACCAAGCAGAAGCTGGCCCCGAATGTAGCTTGTGAGCACGCCGTTGATAATACGCACAATACGCCAGACGTCGGTGCGCCACTTTTCGGGCAGCATGTTGTTAAATGCTGCTATACCACGGTCTTTATCCTTGAGAACGTAAAAGAGCCAGAATGGAATGATAAGTAGACCTACTATGAAGCCGAGGGCACGGGTGAACACCCGCAGCGCACCGACCAATCCCTGCTGGATGGCCGAACCTACCGCCCCCAGCGAATTGCGCGCCCCGTTCTCAATCGAAGTACGCACATCGCTTGAGAGCGGCAGCGAGGTATACCATTGGTTCGCTTCAGCCGCCCATTCCTCTACTTGTCGGGAGTATGTTGGCCCCTGCTTTACGAGGTCGCTCACCTGCCCTGTGACCTGCGGGGCTAACCAGGCAACAAGCCCGGCCACCACCCCGATGAATGCCAGGTAAACAACGATTATTGCCAGCACTCTGGGGAGGAACCTGCTGAGGCGGTCGACAAGCGGCAGCATCAGGTATGCCAGCACCAGAGCGAGGATGAAGGGACCGAGCGCATCAAGAGACTGGTTTAGCAGCCACAACAGCACAAACGCGGCGAGAGCAACCAGGATCAAGCGATTGCGCTCCTGTGGCGTCACCCTGATCTCTGGAATGATCGGCTCACGTGGATGACGCGGTTCAGAGCGTGCTGCTGTGCTCTCTGTGTTTGCTGGTAATACCAATTTGCCTCCTCATAAGCCTCGCGGCCGGGGCATATATGCAATTATTGTAACATAGGCCAATAAGCCGGACAATAATTTGCACAGGGAAGTGCAGGACAGACGCATCAAAAGTAGGCGTAAGCTATCGAGAACTGAACAGTTTTGCCCTCGTCACCGATACACGAAACTCCCTCCCCTGGTATAATCATTGCAATATAAGCGGAGTATAGCGGCGGAAAGGACGTCCTCATGGCAGACAGCCAGGGCGACAACGACAGAAGCTTTGACACAGCAATGAGGGATGATGGCGACACGGTTCGCATCCTACCCGACGACTCCTATGAGCCATACGGTGCCGAGGCGGAGCAAGAACCCCCTACCGTGCAGCGAGGAACCCTCTATACTCCTTCTGCCCGACCTCAGCGCACCTTTGAGCCTTATGACGCCCAACCTGCTCAACGCGCTGCACAGACCCGCGCTACCCCACGACAGGCTGTTCTCGAAGAAAGCCTGCATAGGAGCGAGAGAGAAGATAAACCCAATCAGCCAACTGTAGTCCAGGTGCGGCGCGGACCGTCAGCTTGTGCGATAATCGCGGGTACGTTGTCCTTGCTGTCACTGGCTTGCGCTCTGTTGGCCTTCGCTACCCTTAAAGATGGGCTGGACGGGCTGGGTAAGTTGGGCGGTATCATCCCCTCGTTCGGCCTGGTAACCACGCCTACAGTGACCCTGGACATGAGCCGTCCGACCATAATCGAGCAGGTGCGCGCCCTGAGCAAGCTCGAAACGGTTCACTACAATTTGCAGAAAGTAGTCAGCGGCGAGAGCACAGGTCCCTTGCCAGATTTTCTCACCAGTGACAAGATTCTCCTGGTGGCGCAAGGCGAGGTAGTAGCCGGGATTGACCTCGGTAAGCTCAAGAGCGGAGACATAACGGTAGATGGCGAAAGTGTCACAATTCGGCTCCCCGAGCCTGAAATCCTCTACAGCAAGATAGATAACGATAAGACCTACGTGTATGACCGCCAGACCGGCATCTTCAGCAAGCCCGACCCAAACCTCGAGACCCAGCTAAGGCAGGCCGCCGAAACAGAGATAGTGCAAGCCGCGATGGAAGACGGCATTATCAGTAAAGCGCGCACCAACGCAGAGCAAGTTCTCCGTACGCTCATTATCGGCCTGGGGTATGAGGAGATTATATTCAGTGATGAGTGATGAGATATGGATCATTCATTCGTAATTCATAATGCCTAAATCAAAACAATAATAACTTGGCGGTTTCTTGGCGACCTTGGCGTCTTGGCGGTTCCGTAATAGGTTTCGTAGTAACTCATCACAAGGGGAGTAAGCGATGGCAAAGAAAGTGGACAAGATCGAACAGTTAAGGCAGAAATCGCGGTTCGCTGCGATGGAGGCGAAAAAGCCGGTAGGTGGTTTGCCTCTGCCGCCGCGCAAGGCTATAGCGAACGCGAAGAAGGCATCGAAGAAACTGCCTTACCCGGTAGCGCCCTACCCCGGCGCAAACCCGCTGCAACTCTACCGTTGGGCGCAGTACGAATGGTGGAAGCTCGGCAAATGGCAGCGGTTGGCTCTCCCTCTGCTTGTTCTGACCGCCCTCCGCACCTGGGAGAAGGAGATGGAGCTTCAACAGGCCCGGTGGCAGCAGATCGAAAAGATCGAGACCAAGCAAGCCGCTGCTGAAGCCTATGGAGCATTCGGCAAGTCCCGCCCCAAAAAGAAGAAGTTATTCGGCGTTATTCCCATACCCTTTTAGGCTGTATAGAGAATTGAGAAAGGCCGAAATATGGATATTGTCATTCTGAACGAAGTAAAGAATCCGTCTCTTTAGCGCAGACTCTTAGAGCACCTAACAAAACCAGCCTGTAGGGGCGAACCTTGTGTTTGCTCTGTCGATGCATCAGTGGGCACGGGCGAACACAAGGTTCGCCCCTACGTCTACGCCATTCCTCATAATCGAGGTTTTGTTACATATTCTTAGTACGGATTCTTCACTTCGTTCAGAATGACAAACTGCACTCTGTACCAGCGATTCTGGACGCCTGCTGACCATGGCAGACCCATGCCGACAAACCTCTAGTTCTATGCTTATAAGATACCTTGATCCAATCATGCGCGGCCCTTGAAAATGTGGTATAATAGCAAATATGTTCTATACCATTGCGTGTGAAAGTGGGATTTGAGCTTACCGCTGCTGTATAGAGGAAGCATTAGCCTAGCTTTAGTGAGGGTGATGAGATGGTAGAGCGCCTGGTTTCAGCCAAAACCAAAGAGAACGAGGAAGAGATAGAGCAGTCGCTTCGACCACGGCGGCTGGCGGAGTACATTGGACAGGAAAAGCTGAAGGACCATATCCAGATCATGCTGGAGGCTGCTCAGAAGCGAGGTGAGGTGCTAGACCACCTCCTCTTTTACGGACCACCGGGCCTGGGTAAGACCACCATCAGCAACGTCATAGCCAACGAGATGAGCGTGCCCATCCGGGTCACGTCAGGCCCCGCAATCGAGAGGCCGGGCGACCTCGCCTCGATACTCACCAACCTCAAAGAAGGCGAAATCCTTTTCATCGATGAGATTCACCGCCTGAACCGCGTTGTTGAGGAAGTCCTCTATCCAGCGATGGAAGACCATGCAATCGACGTGATGATAGGCAAGGGGCCGAGCGCACGCTCCCTCAGGCTGAACCTGCCACCGTTTACGATTGTCGGCGCGACAACTCGCCTGGCCATGCTCTCTTCGCCTCTGCGCGACCGCTTCGGGGCCAGTTTCCGGCTCGAATATTACACGCAGGACGCGATGGAGCAGATTATCAGGAGGTCAGCGCGCATCCTCGGGGTCACCATTGAGGAAGAGGGCGCGGTGGAGATAGGCCACCGGAGTCGGGGCACACCCAGAGTCGCCAACCGGCTCCTCCGGCGCGTGCGCGACTACGCACAGGTTAGAGCAGAGGGCGTGATTACAGCCGAAGTAGCCCATGATGCCCTCAAGCGCCTTGAAATCGACAGGCTTGGCCTCGACGATACTGACCGCCGCATCCTGCACGCCATCATTGATAAATTCGATGGGGGTCCCGTGGGCCTCGACACCATCGCCGCCGCCACCAGCGAAGAACGAGACGCCATAATGGATGTATACGAGCCGTACCTGCTCCAGCTTGGCTTCCTGGCCCGCACCCCGCGAGGCCGTATCACCACACGGCGCGCCTACGAGCATATGGGTGTACCCTACCCAGCGAGCCAGGAGCAGCAACTGCTAGACCTTGACTATGAACGAACATCATCCTGAGCAAGTAGATATATATCTTTGTCATTCTGAACGCAGTGAAGAATCACTACGAGGGAGTCACAGCTATGAAGACTGATTCTTCACTGCGTTCAGACTGACAAGTTCTACTTCTCGTCTAACCCTCAATTATTATATATCCTCTAAGAAACAGAACGATTCGGTACTATCGTTCGTTATACTATGTAGAACAGGCCATCCCTAGCGCCTGTGGCTTAGAGTTCGCAGGAGGGTTAGACCATGCGACTATTACATAGCTTAGACCGAAAGAAGAAACCGACCCTAGCATTGTGGAGCGTCCTGTTGGCCGCATCCCTCGTGCTTCCCAGCATATCTTTGGCTCAAACGAAGCCGGGACCGCCACCCGCGGAAAACGCTGCCTTCTCCCAAGTGTGGCAGCGCGCCGACATGCCGGTGGCGCAGGGACGGGCGCAGAGGTCGTGGCTTTGGGGTCCGGCTGCGCTCACCACCAGGAGCGAACCACTTGTGGAAAGCCCTGGGGGCTTCCGCCAGGTGCAGTATTACGATAAGGCCAGGATGGAAGTCAACAACCCGAGTGCCGACCCGAATAGCGCCGGATACGTCACAAACGGTCTGCTCGTGACCGAGATGTTGAGCGGGCGGTTGCAAGTGGGCGTGAACAAGTTCGAGCAGCGTGATGCCGCCTCCATCCCGGTAGCGGGCGACGTTTCGATGACGGTTGGACCTGCCGCTACCACGCCAACCTACAAGGCGCTGGCAGCTGTTGCCTCACTCGCCCCTGGGCAGAACCAGGCTCAGTCAAAGATAGGACAGACTATCCTTGAGATGCTTGACGCAAGTGGGCGTGTCACGACGCTCCCTAATAATATAAGCCCGGCAAGCCTGCGCTACCAGCATTTCGAGCCGACCTCGAAGCACAACATCCCCGACGTATTCTGGACATACATGAACCAGCGAGGCATCGTACATGAAGGCGGGCAGTACCGCCAGGGGCTGATCTTCAATTGGCTATCAGCAATGGGCTACCCACTTACAGAGCCTTACTGGATCGAGATATCGATTAGCGGCAAGAAGAGTCTCGTGCTGATGCAGGCGTTCGAGAGGCGCGTGCTAACCTACAACCCCACCAATGCCCCGGAATGGCGCGTCGAGATGGGGAACGTCGGCATGCAGTACTTGCAGTGGCGCTACAACGCAGCCCCCGCGCCGCAGCCCGGAGGAGGCACAACCTTGTCGATCAGGCGACCCGACATGCCCGACACCCTCAAGACAGGCAATTATTCAGGGATTGAGCAATCGCTCTACCAGGCTATAGCCGACCAGAAGGCGTGGGATGACCTGTGGGTACACCACACGGCCAAGCTTGATGCTTTCCTACCGACTCCTACTGTCGACTTCAGGAGTGAGTTTGTTGTGGCGGCCTTCTGGGGCAACAAGCCCAACGGCTGCTACTCGCTCAAGATCGAGTCGGTGAGCCTGAAGCAAGGCGCTTTGCAAGTCACAGTGAACCAGGCGCAGAGGGACGGCGGATGCACACAGGTCATTACCCAGCCGAACGATATTGTGCTCGTGTCACGGGCAGGATTGCCTGCCGGGAAGCTCGCTGTGTCGTTCCTCGATCCGGGGGGCAAAGAGATCGCCGCCGGGGCTTTGACGCTACCCTAATCGTGCCTCCCAAGGCGGCACAGCCGTATAGACCTTGAGGCAAGGTTAGAAGCCCTGCCGCTACCCACCCTTTGTCGCGCGGCGTCTCCATCTCTGGAGCGCGTACTGCAAACAAGCGCCGAGGAGAACAAGGGCCAACATGGCCGCGCTCTGTCTGCCGGGCGGAGCGCCCAATCTGCGCACACCGCTGCCGTCAATGAGGTACACAGCGGTCGGGCGCACCTTTCCGCCGGTAAGGTCGCTCGCGGTCCGGTTGCCTGCAATTTCCCCTTCCAGGACAAGCGAAACCATCTCATCTCCCAGCGAGACATAGGCCGGGGCAGAACGTACCCTCGCGGAGTGTCGTTTCAGCATATGTGTTCAAATCCCCTTGTGAATGGGCCAACCTTCGTCTGAGATTACACTATAACAGAATGAGACGAGATCGGTAGGAGAGACCCTGACCTGGAGGAGCCACCGCGTAATTTTTCAGAATGAGGGTGGTGTAGGGGCGGGGCCGGGGGTGCGGCAATGGGGCCGAACCACCACCAATTAGGCGACCAAAAAGGGGGGACACCCCGGTGCGCCCCCACCGGGGGTTTTGTC
>JBBRVL010000070.1:0-12987 GCA_038246925.1 Chloroflexia bacterium | reverse complement strand
TCCACAAGGGAACCCTGGGCTGTCGTGCTGAGAGTGTAAGTGAAAGAGCTTGTCAGGCTAACTGCTACCCAATCCTGGTCGGCTGCCGGACAAAGCCGGTGTAGAACAGTAGTGCCGACCGATTGTGTGGTCGCATCTGTGGACGTGTTGTCATTCTCATAAGGATCAGCGCACGAGGGCGCGCTGGGCGAGCTAACTATCTGGGCGAAATCCGTGCCCTGGTCGGTCTCCAGGCCGTCCGGCCACCGCTGCAACGACTTTATGTTACTTGTGGACTCAACCGGGAGCATGGGGATGTTGGCGGTAAAGAAGTAAGGATTGAAGCGTTCGTAGTTAGGCCAATTAGGGTTCGGCGGGCCACCGAAATTGACAACGTCTATTACGGTATCGGTTGGGGTGGTATTGACAAGTGCAAGGAAGTCCACACGCGCCAAACCAGAGCCCGCAATCGTTGGGGTTCCAAGCTGGGTTGGACCGATAACCCGGAACTGGCCCGGATTGATGATAGGATCGGCCAGGTTTGAAAGGTTATTGAATCCATCCCGATTGTAAATTTGGTAGCTTGAGAGATTGATGGCAACCGCGCTGGTATTGTACAGCTCGAAATACTGGTCTGTGACCGTCGAGCTATAAAAGATCTCGTTGATAAGTAAGCCGTTTGGGCTGACCTCGGGATCGCGCATTGGGCCATTAGTCGAGGTAGAAAGACGTGCGGAAGCCGTGCTTGTAAGAGGTAGTATCGAAACTAGAAGGAGAAGCATCAGGGCAAGCCGCACAGGGCCAGTGCGAGAGGACCGGAGCAGAGAAGAATTACGACGCATAAGTTAGCAACTCCATGGCGCCTCGCGTGTGGCGGGGCATGAATATGAAAGCAAAGTGTTTGTTGCGCCCAGCGAAACTATGCAGCAAGATAGGCTGCAAACGTACAGAGAATGATACTCGATTTGTGTTCGTGTGTCAATCCGAGGACCCAGGGACTTTTGGGCTACCGGGAGCTAATAAAGGCCCGTAATCTTCCCATACTTATCAATATCGACGTACGCGCCCGCCGGGTCTGAGGATAGGCCGGGCATCGTCATCATTGTCCCGCAGATTGGGTATATGAAGCCAGCGCCCGCGGAGAGGCGAACATCTCGTACAGGCAGAGTGAACCCGCGAGGCCGGCCCTTTAGCTTGGGGTTATGTGAAAGCGACAGGTGCGTCTTCGCCATACAGATCGGCAATTCACCATAGCCGAACCGGGTGTATGTCTTGATTTTGGTCTCGGCTTCATCCGTATACTCAACGTCACCGGCGCCGTAAAAGCGGGTGGCTATTGTCTCAATCTTGTCCTTGATACTTGCTTCCAACGGGTACAGATAATGGAAGTCCGATGGGTATTCTGCCGCAGCAGCCACGGCCTCGGCCAGATCGGCAGCGCCTGCACCGCCGTCAACGAAATGCGTTGATGGCACGGCAGCGACGGCTCCAGCCGCCAGGGCGAGTCTTTCTATACAGTCCCACTCGGCCTTTGTATCGGTAGGGAAAGCATTGATGGCAACTACAACGGGGACACCCAATTGGCGCACATTCTCGATGTGGGCTACGAGGTTGCTCGCCCCGTCTTCAAGAGCCTGAAGGTCTTCCTGCATCAGTCCGGGGTCAAGAGGTTTGCCTGCTACTACCTTGAAACGCCCGGAATGCATCTTAAGCGCACGGACTGTTGCGACTACTACCGCAACATCCGGTTGCAGGCCGCTGACTCGGCACTTGATGTCACAAAACTTTTCGAAGCCCATATCGGCGCCGAACCCTGCTTCGGTGATTAGGTAATCGGCGGTTCGTATGCCGATAAGGTCAGCCAGTATTGAAGAATTGCCGTGGGCGATATTGGCGAAGGGACCGCAGTGGACGAGCGCCGGGGTGCCTTCCATCGTCTGCATCAGGTTGGGCTTGATGGCTTCGGTAAGGAGGGCAGTCATGGCTCCTGCGCCACGTAGCTGCTCAGCAGTAACCGGCTGGCCGTCCATATTTTGGGCCACGACCATCCGGCCCAGCCGTTCGCGCAAATCGAAGATATCCTTGCTAAGCGCCAATATCGCCATGACCTCTGACGCCACGGCGATATCGAAGCCGCTCTGCCTCGGATTACCGTTGCTCTTGCCGCCCAGCCCCTGCACAATGTCGCGGAGCGAGCGGTCGAGGATATCGACAACGTGGCGTAGCTCGATGCGGTGGATGTCGATATTTAGCGGGTTATCGTGGAAGATAGAAGCGTCGAGAAAGGCTGAGAGAAGATTATGCGCGGCAGAGACGGCATGTATATCGCCAGTCAAGTGCAAGTTCATTTCTTCCATCGGCACAACCTGACTGCGACCGCCACCCGACCCGCCACCCTTTATTCCAAATACCGGCCCGAGCGACGGCTGGCGTAATGCCACAACAGCTTTTTTGCCGACATGGTGCATCCCCTGGGCAAGTCCAATCGACGTTGTCGTCTTGCCTTCACCTAGTGGCGTCGGCGTAATCGCTGTGACGACGACGTACTTTGCCTTTGGACGCGATTGTAGACGACCGAGTACCCCAGGATCGATCTTCGCCTTGTAGCGGCCATATAGCTCGATCTCGCTATTATCGAGACCCATCATGGCCGCGACCTCTTCAATTGGTTTCAATTTGCCGCTAGTCGCGTCCAATGCTCCAGGCTTCGGACCTTCCTTCTGTGTCATAGGTTCCTCATGCGCTGTCCGTATCAGGCAGCGTGCATATAACGTTTTATAGCGTTTACTGCGTTCCTCAGTAGCATTGCGTTAGTTACAGGCCCCGTACCGCCTGGAACGGGCGTTATCGCATATGCCCGACCCAGGCACTCCCTGTAGTCGGCGTCACCCGTCATTACCCCATCAATCATGGCGGCGCCAAAGTCGAGCACACTGGCGCCCTCTTTCAGCATGGCGGCTCGCACTATTCCAGGTTTGCCCACGGCAGTAGCGATGATGTCGGCCTGCGCGATCAGAGATGGAAGGTTCTGGGTCTGAGAGTGAGCGATAGTGACCGTCGCATCGCGCGCGAGCAGTAGTTGCGCGAAGGGCTTTCCCACAACTCCGCTCCTGCCTATTACAAGCGCCTGTTTCTTGCTCAAGGGGATGCCGTAGAAGTCGAGCATGGCAAGACCACCGGCTGGAGTGGCGGGAACATAACCATCGAGGCCAAGCGCTAACCTCCCGATGTTCTCCGGGTGGATGCCGTCTACATCCTTGTGCGGGTCCAGCACTTCAATTACCGCGTCAAGCCCGATGTGGGGCGGCAGCGGCATCTGTACTAGAATTGCCGCCACTTCGGGCAAGACGTTGAGCCTACCAAGCTCAGCCTGCAGCATGGACCTTGAGGCATTCGGCGGCAGGGCCACTATGGTTGCGGTAAGTCCAGCTGATGAGAACGACTGCGTGATCCTATCAGCATAACTGAGCGAAGGTGGATCTTCTCCCACGCGAACGACGGCTAATCCGGGAAGAATACCGAACCGGGCGGTCAACCTCCGAACGTCATCGCTACACTGCTGCCGGATCTCTTTGGCGACCGGACGACCCGTCATGATGATTGTGCCGTTTATGCGCTCGATCTCGTGATTTGCTTCTTGTGCTAGTACCGTATCCAAATCGCCTCTGCTACCATAATCCATTAAATTCTCGTGCTGGGGAACACCATTATAACCCATTGGCGTTAGTGACGCGTGGTTATTGGTCATGCGGGGGGCCGTCCGGCAAAGGCTTGAGGCTCCCCAGGTGTTGGATCAGGTTTGAATGAAGAATCCGCCCAACGACGCTTTTTCGGTCCTGAAGAACGACAGTTACACCTGTATTGTCGTGTCTTAGTCTCCGCTCGCGCCAGAACTCTCCGAGGTCCGTATCCATTATAGCGGCAACGAGCGCACTAAGCGCGGCGCCGTGGGTGACAAGAATTATGGCCTGACCTCCATGAGCCTCGACGGACTCTCTATAGAACCGACTGACACGCGTCTGTACATCGAGCAGGCTCTCACCGCCCTTCATGGCACAACTATCGACAATGGTTCGCCAGTGGTTGATCTGCTCCGGGTACTGAGCTTCAAGTTCGGATGCGAGTAAGCCTTGCCACTCTCCGCAATGGATCTCGCGCAGTGCCGGGGCCAGGATAGGGGACAAACCTGTAGACTTGCAGACTGCGTTGGCTGTTTGCGCTGCTCGTGCAAGGTCGCTCGTATAAACCGCTGCGAAAGGTATATCCAATCGGCTCAACCAATCCCTTAGCGCGGCTGCTTGCTCGATGCCAGTAGAACTTAGAGGGATGTCGAGGTGCCCCTGGAACCGCTGCTCCTTGTTCCAACCTGTTTGCGCGTGTCGGATCAGGAAAACGAGCGTTTGATCTGGTCCCAGGTCGAGCTTGCGCAAGTTTTGGACATCACCCGTCATTTGTTTTACTAGAGCGTCCAAAGGACGCTGTCGCCTGCCAGTAGTGGTCTGTGCGATAAACAGGGTGCCAGCCCATTACATCATAGATGCGACGAGCAGCGAGGTTCTGCCTTTCCACGAACAATGTCGCGCTGTCGAGACCCAACCCAGCCAGGTAGGATAAAGTATGCCTGACGAGGGCCTCAGCGATACCACGACGCCGGTATTCTGGAAGCACTCCAACTGTGCCTATGTAGCCTATGCGTCCAGCATCATTTGTATCGATTCGCGCACGGCTCGTCCCTACCTCTAGCCCGGTCGCCTGGTCAACAGCAAAAAAGTACCCATCGGGAGAGCCGCCAGGCTCATGCATTTGTGCCAGCACGCCGACAGGAGTCGTTTCCTCACCAAAAGCCAGGAGCACTAGCTTGCACCACGTCTCAACATCATCCTCCAGGTTGGCCACACCGCGCACCTGAATCCCATCGGGCCAGGCCGGTCTAGAATGCATCTCGATATTGTTGATGCGCAGCTGCCAGTAACCGTGGTCGGTACGGAAGCCGTACTTGAGCAGGAAAAGTGAACCCGCTGGAGTATTATTGGCCTCAGACACGAACACAGGACAGGTCAGGCGACCGCTGCCGAAATGGTGCGCCTGTTCTCGGACCAGGTCAAGCAACGCAGTACCCAGCCCTTGCCTCCGAAAACGCGGGTCTATGGCGATATCAAAGCCCATTCTACCCGTAGCGTCAGCGAACGGTGTGGCATTCCAGTACGCCATGAGTCCGGCGTATTCGTCCTCCAAAACGTGCACGTGCTCAACGGGATGTACACCTCGACGTGCCCAGCGCGAGAGGACCTGATCAGCAGTGGGCGAGCCGGAAGGGGGCCATGCGTTTGCTTCTGTGAGCAAGCGTAAAAGCAGGGGCATATCGTCTGGCCGATATGCGCGCATTCGGCTGAGATCGGGGTGCAATGCAGGGCTGGCGACAGGCTCAGTCATTTATTAGGATTGCACGCATACGGGCGACGGCGGAATGGGGTCACTTTATTATTGTTTCTGCGTAAGCCGCCTGGTGAACGGAGTAGCCCAAAGCATACTCGATTGTTAGAAGGAGCGTTCGACGGCAAAATCTGCCAGGTCAAGCAGTGCCTTGCGTGCTGGAATGTCGGGGAAGCCCGCCAGCGATAACTTAGCCTCGTCGGCGAACCGGCGGGCAATCTGGTAAGCCTGTTCCAAAGCGCCGGAGCCGGCGATCTTGTCTAGAATCTCGACCGCCAGGCCGTCATGTCGAGTGTCGTCTTCAACCAGTTTCCTTACTGCCTCGTGGTCCGACTCGGAGGCTGTTTCAAGGTAGAGTATGGTCGGCAATGTTACAGTGCCCTGCCGTAAATCTGCGCCGCTCGGCTTGCCTAGCTCCTGGGAGGTTGCCTGCATATCCAGGATGTCGTCTATCACCTGGAAGGCCATGCCAATCTGACGGCCATAGTGCCGAAAACTGCGAACCTGGTCTTCCGGGGCCTCTGACAGTACCGCGCCAATCTCTGCCGCAGCCGCAAAAAGGGCGGCCGTCTTTGAGTAGATACGCTTGTAGTAGCTTTCAGTTGAGATCTGAAGCTGCTTGCTGGCAAACTTTTGCTCTAGCTCTCCCTCGCAGATGGCAACCAGCGCTTCGGCGAATATGCGAGTAGCTCTCTGCACCCCGCCCATCGTGCTCAGGACTGCTGACTTGGCAAAGAGGTAATCACCCGCCAGCACAGTTGTACCTTCATCAAGGAACGCGTTGAGCGTCGGCAAACCGCGGCGCATCAATGCGCGATCTATAGTATCGTCGTGGACCAACGTGGCGGTATGCAGCAGCTCTATAGCCGCTGACATAGGCAAGAGCCGTTCCAGGTTGTATAGATTGAATTTGGCTACCAGAAAGAGGATAGCGGGCCTGAGGCGCTTGCCACCGGCTGCTATAATCGCTTCCATGCCTTGCTGCAGGAGCGGGTACTCAATAGTCGTGATCGACCTGAGCACGTCGTCGATTTGCTCTATGTCGGCGGCTACCGGTGCAAGGACTTGCCTTAATGTCAGGTTGGACGCTATACTCGCAGACATCTCTCTCCCGCCGACTCATTGCGACCGCGCGGTTGCTTTTCTCTCTAATAACGAGTATATCAATCGGGTATAAGATTGTCAAGTTAATCACAATCTTTGTCGCCTTAGCATTTCCCGACTATAATATAAGGTGATAGACGAGCAGGCCAAAACAGAAACGAACTCCCGGTTGCGAGCCATACCTCCCCCCGAAGCGCTAGAGGCTGGCGTTTCTGAGTCCCCCTTGTACAACTGGCAAGAAGAGCCTATCGGTCTATACTTGCACATACCTTTTTGCGAGTCGAAGTGCATTTATTGCGACTTCAACTCGTATGCGCGCATGGAAGACCAATATGCGTCTTTTGTTGATGCAATCTGCGCTGATATTGCGCAGGGGGTGAGTTGGGACCTGCCGGGTACGCCCGACTGCGCGGGCGCAAAAGTGGATACTCTCTTCTTCGGCGGTGGCACGCCCAGCGTACTCGAACCCGCACAGATTGCCCGAATCCTCGCTGCTGCTCGCTCCAGGTACAGCATCGCCGACGACGCTGAGATTACAATGGAAGCCAACCCGGGCACTATCAGCTTCGAGCGGTTCGCTGGGTACAGGCAGGCCGGCGTCAACCGGTTGAGTATGGGCGTGCAGGTGCTGGACGATGTAATGCTCAAAAAGCTGGGCCGCATCCACACGGCACAGGGCGCTCTCGACTCATATCATTGGGCGCGAGAGGCAGGGTTCGAGAACATCAATCTTGACTTCATATATGGCCTCCCCGGCCAGGACCTCGCTCACTTTTCAGGCGTTCTCGATAGGCTCCTTGCCCTTGACCCTCTGCCGGAGCATCTCTCCTGTTACACCCTTATAGTTGAAGAGCACACACCCCTTTATGTTGGCGTAATGCGCGGCCTGATCACTGTGCCTGACGATGACACTGTCGCGGAGATGTATGAGATGCTCGCGGATAGACTGATTGCTGTAGGTTACAAACAATACGAAATCTCGAATTGGAGCCTCACTGGAAGGCAGTGCCGTCATAATCTGGTCTATTGGCACGACCAGCGATACCTCGCGTTCGGGCCAGGGGCAAGCGGCTACTGGGGCTTAACAAGATACACTACAGTGCTCGGTCCGCGTGAATACACTGCCGCGATCGAACGAGGTGACAGCGTTCTCCATACGCGTGACTTAGTCCAGGTAGAGGATGAAATGGGCGAATACATGATGCTTGGCCTAAGGCTAAACCAGGGTATTGACGTTGCAGGGTTTAAGCGCCGTTTCAGGGTATCACTTGATGAAGTATATGGTCAAGAGATAACTCGTCTTGCCGATCAGGGTCTTGTCGAGACTCGTATAGGTAAGTTGGCCCTCACCGAACGCGGAAGGCTGCTCGGCAACGAAGTCTTTGAGCGCTTTATTAGCTAACATCCCACTGTGACGGGCAGAATGCACAGTACCCATTCTCTGGATATGGCTGCAATATGGCGCCTGCGTTCTCCAGCAGCGACCGCACACGACAAAGGGGGAGGCCAATAACGTTAGTAGCGCAGCCTTCGACCGACGCAACCAACTTCCCACCTTTGCCTTGCAGAGCATATGCGCCCGCCTTGTCAAAAGGCTCACCCGTGGCTACATATCCCTCAAGCTCCTGTTCTGAGAAAGCTCGCATGACAACGCGCGTGGTTTCAAAGCCTGCTTGGAACATTGTTGTTTCCCCATCGTGGTTGACCAGCAGCGCAAAGCCTGTAATCACATAGTGGTCAGTGCCTCGGAGGAGTAACAGCATTTCGTGGGCGTCTTCCAGGTCACGAGGTTTCCCCAGGACCCGCTCTCGGCTCACTACTATCGTATCGGCACCGAGCACAAGGCAACTTGTCAGCCTGTACAGGTCGGAGGAGGCAACATCTATCGCTTTTCGCCAGGCCCAGAGTTGGGGGTCGTCCTCAATAAGCGTCGGATACCCTGCTAAGAGACTGAGTGGAGGCAGAGGCGATTCCGGGGTCAGGCCCGACCTCTCTTCTTCTACGGCGCTCGAATCGATCTCAAAAGAATCGACCAGAAGCGATAAGAGATCCTTGCGCCGGGGTGAACTTGAAGCCAGAATAATGCGGGCCACAACGGTTCCACCAAGGCGAGGTTGCAGCTAACGACCCAGGCGTTTCAGGGCGAACATGATCATATCTTCGGTCGACAACTCGGCATCTGCTGGAAGGGCGATGAGTGCGGTCTGTATCTCGGCGGGGCTATACCCGAGTCCGGCTAGCGCCTCTACGACTTCCGTTGCGGCTGATGGTGGTATTGCCGTACCCGCTACACTTGCTGTAATATCGAGTTTGCCTTTCAACTCCAGGACAAGGCGGGAAGCAGTCTTGCGTCCAATACCAGGCACTCGTGTAAGGAGGTCCACATTTCCATTGGCAATGGCGTTCTCCAGAGCATCCATCGGCATCGTGCCGAGTATAGAAAGCGCTGCCCTGGGTCCGATGCCTGAAACCGAGAGAAGTGTCTCGAACATCTTTATTTGCCGCTCGTCCGCTGCGCCGTAGAGCGTCAACTGGTCCTCGCGGACATACAGGTGAGTATGGACCCTGGCCTTCTTGCCGACTTTCGCAAGGGTGGCAATCGTCGATCCCGGCATAAAGACCTTGTAGAAAACGCCACCGACGTTCAGCACTACATGATCGCCGCCGAAGCCCGCAACTGTACCCTCAAGACCTACTATCACTCAGCGAGTCCCCGTCCGCTTGATAGCATCGATGTCCTGGTTGTCTCCAGTACTGGTCTGGGCAACCGGGCGCCCTGTTCGTCCCTTGGAAGCGGTCACTTTAACCGCTTTCGCCTTGAAGGTAGGTGCGTGAAGCAGTAATTGATCGTTGATTTCGTCGACCGGGAGTTGTGTCGCCAAGCGCGGCAGGTAGCCCGCTGCCTTAAGCTCTTTCATCAACCTCTGCACGGGATCATCTCGACCTGTGTCGCCAACGTCAGGAAGGAGCGCGATGGCTACTGTCGGCGAGAGGCGGCGTGCCACGTAGCGCTTCGTTTTGCGCGATGCCAAAAGTTCATCCAGCACTACCGCGTCTGCCACCTCGATCAGAGTCGCCTGCAACAGGTCAAGGCGCTTGATTCTGCGCGCCCAATCGTGGACTGAATGTGCGACGTTTTGTGGTAGACCCTTGCCACCATTTTTCTCGAGAAAAGAGACTATTTCATCCGGTGAAAGCCCATCTTCAACGGCCCGTGACACGCTCTCCTTATTCAGGCCGTAAACGCTTACTCGGTCATGGCGGACCAGGTCTGCTATCCTGAGCAAGGTCCAGACTACGCGGCTGTCAGGTTCTAAGACAAGCACCTCGAAGTTGGGCTGAACCAGCAACGCCTTCGCGGGGGCGTGTGACGCTTCGGTCGCCTGTCCAGGGTCGAGCAGTCCGCGGCCCTGTTCTGTCACACGGAACGAGACGAAGCGCTTTTGCTTATCGCGCCCGATGTCAACGGCGCCAAGCCAGAAGAGCATCGTCCTGAGCATGTCGGCTATTATGCGACCTTCGATCTCGAACCACTGGTTGCGGAAACCTTGCAGGGCGCGCAGCCCGAAGCGACGCACAAGCTCATCCTGGCTCCAGATGATAAAAGGCTCGCTCATATTTATCCGCCGCAAGAAGCCTTCGAGGGAGATCCATGCCCCTGAAGGGAGTGCTATGAGATGTGCGGCGAGCCGCGCTCGGGCCGACGTAAGGTCACTATTCCACCAGTAAATCGTACCGTAGGCGGCAGGTTCGGCCCATTTGCGGTCACCCTGCCAGAAGGCGTAGATGCGGTGACGCTGGGCCTGAAATGATAACTGTGCCCATTCGTCTGTCTTGCTTGTGACGCGGAGGGTCGGCTGCTCACCACCAGTTTCGGCGAGCAGGCCAAGCGAGCGGGCGAAATGCACGAGCATGTCTATATATTCAGTGTCGACCTTAACGTCGCTTGGGTGCAAGAATGCTTCGTTGATCTTCTTTGCCAGGCGCTTGGTGACCCTGCCGTCCTGCAAAGTGAGGCTTAACTCCTGTTGACCTGTGAAGGCCAGTAGTGTAAGCAGGTCCCACGGCATTTCATAAGGCAGTTGGGCCTCAACCACGCTTGGGTCTGCTGCTTCGACCTTGAGCTGCATTGTCGAGGTTATGTTCTGCCCTTCGATAGGTTCTGCGGCGCGAAGGAGATCCACGGGAATGAACAGGTATCGACGGTCAGAAGAAAGAACGTCCCACACAAGCGCCCTCTGGACCAGTGGGAGCAAAGCGCCGCGTAAATCCCGTTCTTCCCAACCGAAATGCCGCTTGACATCGGAGGCGGGCAATTTACCGCCATTCTCATCAAGGTAAGAGAACAGCCCTTGCGCTGTCTGTCCCAGCGAGGACAAGACAAGCTCTCGACCCTGTCGTGTCGCGAGGAATTCGCCCATAACGCCGACAAGCTCCGATTTATAATAGCGATTTGCCTCAGGGAGCTTCCAGGTAGCAGCGACGCGCTGCACTTCCTCCTGGTCAAGATTGTTCAGAAGGACGGAGAACGGCTCTTCAAAGGGAGGTGGGCGCTTGCTTTCCTCGATGACCTCCTGTAATAGCTTGGCCGCCTCCGCCGCGACTGACACAACTTTGCGGCGCACGGCCTCGGTCTGGCTGCGGCTGGCCCACGCATACAGGTTATCGCCGGATGAGACTACTCGCGATCCACGGACCAATACTTCATCTACGTCCACAAGGCCGAGTCGACGACTACGCTCCAGAAGCGCGGCTGCTTCATCCGGTGGCGTGTCCAACAGCGCGGGAAGATCGTCGACGAGGGCAAGCATGTTGCGCTGATCGAGTAGCCAACCCACGAACGAGCGGGCATCGGGTTCAAGGTTACCCCACACAGCGCGAACCGCCGACCTGTCTACCATAGTATGATAGGCCGCGATTGCCAGGTCGTTCTGGGTTGGGTTGGGGTCCCGAGTGAGAGTACCCCAGGTACTTGCGATTGCCTTTAGCTCGTCGAACGGCCTGCTCATAAGCCGTCCAAGCAGGTTTTTCAACGTCTCCTCCAATGTGCTACTTTTCCAGCATTGCCTTACACTATACGCAATGCTCACGCCATTGTCAACTGATTTTGTGCCTGATATCAGGGCAAACGCATCTAAATGGGGCGTCATCGGAGCAAAGCTATACTGCCACAGAACCCACTCTCCCTTGTCATTCTGAACGAAGTGAAGAATCAGTCTCCGTAGCACCTACTCCCCCGTAGTGATTCTTCACTACGTTCAGAATGACAATATTGGCTTGGTTCATTTTTATTGTAGTTCCATGCTTAATTTTGATGCGTTTGCCCTGTGCGTGATATGAGTGCCGCCGAACAATAGAAGCATTTTAGAAACCTTACAGTCCGTGCTCCATTTTATTTATCAACTATTAAGCGTAGACGCTTGCCGTTGTGGTGGGATTTGAAGTAAACTGGTTCGAGACGCAGGCCCGAACCGTCGCCTGTCTATCTATTGGAGCTAGGAGCGCAGAATGCCGGTCTTTCCCGTCCTTACATTTCTCCCTTTGTCGGCTACTATAGTGGCGGGAGCTTTCGCCATCGTTCTCTTGAACAGGTACGCTTCGACACGACGCAGGCCACATGAGTTTATGTGGGGGATAGCCTTTATACTGTTCGCAATCGGGGCGGCGTGTCAGGTTTACGCGGACGTTAATGGCTCATGGTCGCCTCTCACCGCGCAAGTTTATTACTTGACGGGAGCGATCTTAAACGTAGCGTTTCTCGGCCTGGGCACGATGTACCTTATCTTCTCGCGTCGTGTCGCAAACGTTGGCTTGCTTGTTGTATTGCTGGTTGCTCTATTCAGCATGATAGTGCTCTTCACGGTGCCTATAGACCAAAATACGCTCAGGCAGGAGGCGGGTTGGAAGGCGGTGACTACCATGTCTACTACACCTCGCTTGCTGGCGATTATTTCGAACTCACTCGGTACGCTTTTGGTCGTTGGCGGGGCGATTTGGTCCGGGGTGGTATTCTGGCGCAAGAGGATCATGAAGGGCCGCATGGTCGGGGTGTTCCTGCTTGCGGGCGGAACTCTCTTTGTAGCGCTTGGCGGCACTATCACCGGCGCCACCGGGCTGCGTAACCATGACTACCTCTATGTCACAATGGTGATCGGCATCCTAATAATGTTCGCGGGATATCTACAGACTATACGCCCGGAACCTGCCGTCCAGCCACGCATGATGGAAGCAGAGCGTACCCAAATCGCCGGGTAGAACCACCAGCCTGGCTGAACAAACACCGTGATTATTGATTTCCACGCCCATGTCTTCAGCGATGACATGCGGGCCAATCGTGGGGACTATCTTGAGCGCGATGCCTGGTTCGCCACGCTTTACGAGAACCCAAAACACCGGCTCGCCTCAGCCGAGAACGTAGTTGCGTCGATGGAGGCAGCGGGAGTAGACCGAACCGTCGTGATGGGCTTTCCC
>JBBRVL010000069.1:0-13065 GCA_038246925.1 Chloroflexia bacterium | reverse complement strand
TTCTTGCTTAGGCAATTCAGGCCAATTCATTGCCCTCATAAGCTGATAACTAAACCATAATAATTCTTTGTCTGCTTCGTGCTTCTTTGTGTTCTTTGTGATTGAATTGCCTTGCTCCACCCACATCTGCGTAAGGTGAGTCAGTTATTCGGCGTCTCGGCGGAGGTGTCGGCCAGCGTCGATGCGGGATCGCACAACGCCGAGCAGTCCGGCATGATCCGCCGCTACATCGCTTGGCGGAACCGGCACACGGCAACCCACCCACGGCTACGCGAGGTCGTCGCCAAGGCAGAGACCATCAAGAGGGCGAAGGTTGCCTGATGCGGCACTAGCTCCCCCTCAGTCATTAAGCGCTATATTCGCTTCTTCCTGATAAGCTCAGGGCTGCCTTGTAGGCACCGGCACAGGAATTGAAGTGCTTTCCGGTGAAGGAAGCGACACCGTCCTTGTGTTGGTCGGTACGGGGCCAGGGATGCCTGGTGTGACGTTCCCCTGGTACTTAGCTCTGTACTGGAACGTGCCCAGTTGCGAAAGTAACACGTTGAACGGAGGTGCATTCTCCGGATGCATCTCAAACACGGCGCGCTCGAAATATTGCACTGTATAGGGTAAGCCGTTCAGGTCGCTTACTTCAGTGAACTCATTGCTAATAGGATATCCTTGCTGAGGAAGTCCTCCATTCTTGTTCCAGTAGTCGAGGAATGCTCCACCCACGGTGAAACCTGTCTCAGGGAAGACCCGTGGGTTCTGGGTACTCGCTGTCTGGTTGGGTGCCCCGGCGGTTCCATACTTGGCCCTGTACTGGAACGTGCCGAGCTGCGATAGTAGCACGTCGAATGGCGGCTTGTTCTCAGGGTGTTTCTCGAACACTGCACGCTCGAAGTACTGCACTGTATATGGTTGGCCGTTTAGATCACTGACCTCGGTGAACTCTTCGGAAATCGGAAAACCCTGCTGCGGTAGGCCACCGTGCTCCTGCCAGTACCGCCAGAATTGCCCCTTTACTGTGTGCCCGGTCTCTGGGAAGAACCTCTCATCGACCTGCGCCGACCCCATCTGTGTTGCCAATAGCCCCACACTCAGGGCTAATATGCCTGCCCCCGCTATCAAACGTCCTGTAATACCATTATTCACTCTCAAAATTACTAATCCCTTCTACTAATCAGCACATCTGAAGATGTCCGCATCGAAACTATCCACAAGTATTAACGCTGCCGGGTACATAAAGAATACCCCAGACATACGTGCAACTAGAAATTATAGTGTGTTATGTTGTGCGAGGTCAAATCTCTCCGCCCCTAATCCGAGTTCCAAACACCTCACAGTAGAGGAGTTTCTTTGTCGAATAGACCTCGCATATTAGTTCTGGCTGTGTCTTGCATGCTCTTCTTTGGGATAGGCCTGTTCTCGGCGATTGGGCCGGTGCTGCCGGACCTGGCGCGCAAAACGGGCACCACCCTCGCTGAAGCAGGTGTGCTCTTTTCGGCGCTATATGTGGGCGCTGTTTCCACGCAGATGATGGCAGGTCAACTCACGGAGAGATTCGGGGTGCGTCTTGTGCTCGTGGGTGGGTGCATTCTATTGGGCGCGGGCATACTCGGGGTCACTGTGAGCACGTCGCTGCCTTTTGCCGTCATCTTTATGCTGATTGCTGGATTGGGGGATGGTGTGGCAATAGTGGTGGCTAATGTGCTCGTGGTCCAATCGTTCAACGCCCGGAGATTGGCTGCCCTCAACCTGGCGAATGTCTTCTTTGGGCTTGGGGCAATAGCCGGTCCCGCGCTGGCTGCATTCTTCTTGCAGACGTGGCAAAGCGCTATTCCCGCATTCTGGGTGCAGTGCGTGGTCGTACTGCTGCCTATACCGCTCGTTCTCCTCATGCAGTTACCCGGTCGTTCCGCGCAAACCCATGAGGCTGAGCCGAAACGCTCCATATACCGCTCGCCGCTCCTCTGGCTATCCGGGGCGGTCCTTTTCGTCTACGTTGGGACCGAGATAGGCATAGGTGGCTGGGGAGCGACTTTCATGGGCCGCACCACTAACATCGACGCCGGTTCCGCTGCGCTGGTCCTGTCGGCATTCTGGGTCTCTTTCACAGGTGGGCGTTTGCTGGCGGCCTTCCTCAGCACTTTTTGCCCTCCTCGTGTGCTGCTTGCGGGGACACTTGCAGGCGCTCTCGCTGGTGTGCTGTTGCTTCTACTCGCTTCCGGCAGCAGTACCGTAACTATAGGGGCCTTATTGTTAATTGCTGTATGTCTTGGTCCGGTATTTCCGACTATTGTTGGCATGGCCACCTCACTTTTCCCGCACAGTGCCGCACGGGCAGCAGCAGCCGTCATGGTCATGGGAAGCCTGGGCGGCCTCATTCTGCCGTGGCTCCTGGGCTTGGTGCTGGTTAGCCTCGGCCCCCTTGCCTATCTTCTCTTCTTGCTATTCTGCGTGCTGCTGATGCTTGGCCTATACGGAGCTACGAGATTCTTCCGTGCAGATATCTAATCCATTAGCCAACTACGGGAGTTTCGGCTTGACGCTCACCATACTCAACGCGTATAATTGGAACTGATCGGGGTGTAGCGCAGCCTGGTAGCGCACATCGTTTGGGACGATGGGGTCGCGTGTTCGAATCACGCCACCCCGACCATATGACCTCACCGAAAGGTGGGGTCTCTTGTTGCGAATTATGACTGCCCTTAATGTAATTCATAACTCAAAACTCATAATTCAAAATTGAAGCGCCTCGCGCTTGACACCCGCTTCGACATACTATATAATTACCAACTGTGCGTCTTTACGCGCCGTGTTTTAGATTGAGGAGAAAAGATGCCGACAATTAATCAACTGGTACGCAAAGGG
Source organism: Chloroflexia bacterium (assembly GCA_038246925.1). Lineage (GTDB taxonomy): Bacteria > Chloroflexota > Chloroflexia > QHBQ01 > JADMIH01 > JADMIH01. Next base: position 10,212 of record JBBRVL010000069.1, on the reverse strand, counting down.
CGCACCACCGGCACAAAGAAGAGCAAGGCTCCCGCGCTTCGTTATACTTTGAATTCGCACACGCAGCAGATGACGCGCGGCAAGGGTTCTCCCCAGAAGCGTGGTGTTTGCACACAGGTGCGTACCATGACCCCGAAGAAGCCGAACTCGGCCCTTCGCAAGATCGCCCGCGTGCGGCTTTCCAACAACATGGAAGTCACAGCCTACATTCCGGGAGAGGGTCACAATTTGCAGGAGCACTCGGTAGTGCTGATCCGTGGCGGTCGTGTGAAAGACCTGCCAGGCGTGCGCTACCATATCATTCGCGGCACTCTTGATGCCCAGGGCGTGAAAGACCGCAAGCGCGGACGCTCTAAGTATGGCACCAAGAACCCTGCCAAGGCGAAGAAGGGCAAGAAATAATTTATGTGTCTTGAGTTTTGAGTTCTTTGTTATACGGCTCGAAACTCGGATCAATCGAATAGAGAGTATAACGCACGCTCACGGGCGTGTGGTTACCCCCAAAGGTGACTGCAAAGTATGGGAACTGTCCCATGCGCCGTGTGATGTGTGAGCGGCGCGGGGAACAGTTCCTATTTAGTTAAACGGGAGTTTAGATATGCCGAGGCGAGGAAGATACGTAAAGCACGAGCTGACAGCGGACGCCAAGTACAATAGCCTTCTGGTATCGCGGTTCGTCAATAAGCTGATGATGCGAGGCAAGAAAGGTCTGGCCGAGCGCATCCTCTATAACACTATCGATGAGCTTGAGCGTCGCGCCAAGCGCCCAGGCATCGAGGTATTCGAGCAGGCGCTTCGCAATGCCACACCTGTTATTGAGGTCAAGCCCCGTCGAGTGGGTGGCGCGACCTATCAGGTGCCCGTCGAGATCAAGGGTGATCGCCGCCTCTCTCTCGCTATTCGCTGGCTGCTGGGCGCTGCCCGCAAGCGCAGTGGCAAGAGCATGTCGGACCGCCTCGCCGCCGAGTTGATGGATGCAGCGAACAACGTAGGCACAACTATCAAGCGCCGCGAAGATACACATAAGATGGCCGAGGCAAATAGGGCATTTTCGCATTATAGATACTAAGGAAATTACGAATTACGAATTACAAATTACAAATTACGAATTGAACTCATAAACAATAATTCGTAACTCGTAATTTGTAATTACGACGAAGGAGCAACCAGTGCCCAGAGCGTTTCCTCTGGAAAAAACAAGAAATATAGGCATTATTGCCCATATCGACGCCGGTAAGACTACCACCACCGAGCGCATCCTTTACTATACCGGACGCATCTACAAGATGGGCGAGGTACACGAAGGCTCCGCGACTATGGACTGGATGGAGCAGGAGCGTGAGCGTGGTATCACAATTACTGCCGCTGCCACCACCGCCGAGTGGGCAGATCATCGCATCAATATCATCGACACACCCGGCCATGTAGACTTCACGGTCGAGGTAGAGCGGTCATTGCGCGTGCTCGACGGCGGCGTGGTCGTGTTCGATGCGGTCGCGGGCGTAGAGCCTCAGTCGGAGACGGTATGGCGTCAGGCCGACCGCTATAATGTGCCGCGTATCTGTTTCGTCAACAAGATGGACCGCACGGGCGCATCTTTCTGGCGTACTATCGAGATGATCGGTGACCGCCTCGGTGCGAACGCGGTGCCTATCCAGCTTCCGGTCGGCATCGAGTCGGGCTTCAAGGGCATCGTAGACCTCGTAGAGAACCGGGCCTTCATATATACAGACGACCTCGGCACGACGATGGAAAACTCGGATATACCGGCAGACATGGCCGACGAAGTCCGAACCCATCGTGAGAAGATGGTCGAGCTTATCGTAGAGAGTGACGACGAACTGACACTCCGCTACCTCGAAGGCGAAGAGATCTCTAATGATGAGTTGAAGGCAGCCCTGCGCCGCGCTACCATAGACTCCCGCCTCGTGCCTATTCTTTGCGGCTCGTCCCTCAAGAACAAGGGCGTGCAGCAGCTTCTCGATGCAGTAATCGCCTATCTGCCCTCTCCCCTGGACGTTCCCCCTGTGATGGGTCTTGTACCTGGCCAGGACGAGCCGGTCGAGCGCCCTACCGACGAGAACGCGCCTTTCTCTGCTCTTGTCTTCAAGATCGTGGCAGACCCCTTTGTGGGTCGCCTGGCTTACTTCCGCGTCTACTCTGGTAAGATCAACGCCGGAACCTATGTGCTCAACAGCACTAAAGGGAAGAAAGAGCGATTGGGCCGTCTTCTCCAGATGCACGCGAACCACCGTGAAGATATACAGGAAGTGTATGCCGGTGATATTGCTGCCATCGTTGGCCTGAAAGATACCTTCACCGCCGATACGTTGTGCGATCCTACCAATCCCGTCATCTTAGAGAGTATCAAGTTCCCAGAGCCTGTGATCTCAATCGCCGTTGAGCCTAAGACCAAGTCCGACCAGGACAAGATGGACAACGCGCTCGTTCGCCTTTCGGAAGAAGACCCCACATTCAGGGTACGAACGGACGAGGACTCGGGGCAGGTAATCATCTCCGGCATGGGCGAGCTTCACCTTGAAGTATTGCTCGACCGTATGTTCCGCGAATACAAGGTCGAAGCTAACCGTGGCCGCCCGCAGGTGGCCTACAAAGAGACGATCACTGTGCCGGTGCGCGCTCGCGGCCTATTCAAGAGGCAGTCGGGTGGGCGTGGTATGTTTGGTGATGCGGTTGTCGAGTTCGAGCCGATGGACCGTGGTGGGGGATTTGAGTTCATCAACAAGACCGTCGGCGGCTCTATCCCCAGGGAATACATCGCGCCTATCGGTCGAGGTATCTCGAAGAAGATGGAGTCGGGTGGCCGCGCAGGCTATCCTGTGGTCGACATTCGCGCAACGGTTGTGGACGGCTCGTACCATGAGGTCGACTCCAACGAAATGGCGTTCGAGATAGCAGGCTCTATGGCCCTCCAGGAAGCCCTCGAAAAAGGCAAGATGGTTATCCTTGAGCCGATCATGCGTATCGAGATAGTCGCGCCGGAGCAGTTCATGGGCGACGTGATAGGCGACCTCAACAGCCGCCGGGGCCACGTCGAAGGCACAGAGTCCAAGTCGGGTGGTGTGACGGTTCGGGGTTATGTGCCCCTTGCCAACCTCTTCGGCTACACCACTGACCTTCGCTCGATGACCCAGGGACGTGCGTCTTCCTCATTCGAGTTTGACCACTACCAGGAAGTACCCCAGCAGATCGCGCGGGAACTGGTGGAGAAAGCAAAAGCATAAGTTAATTGTAAGGGCGGACCTGGTGTTCGCCCTTACCCGTGTCTATCAGGATAGCAACAGGAAGATAAGCGCAGGAGCACGATAAAAGTATGGCCGCAAAGCAGAAGATACGAATACGTCTGAAGGCATTTGACCACAGGATACTTGACCAGTCGGCGGTGCAGATCGTAGAGACCGCAGAGCGCACCGGCGCACTTGTTGCCGGGCCTGTGCCCCTGCCGACCAAGATAGAGAAATTCTCCGTCATCAGGTCGCCTTTCATCGACAAGGACTCGCAGGAGCAGTTCGAGATCCGCACACACAAGCGGCTCATCGACATCCTGGAGCCGACCCAGAAGACGATCAACGCCCTCATGAGGCTCAACCTCCCGGCGGGCGTGGACGTGGAGATCAAATAGCTGTCAGCCTTCAGCAACCCTATCAGCCGTCAGCTTCTCAGGAATAGCTGATAGCTGACCACTGATAGCTGATAGCTCTAGGAGCAAAGCGAATGATAGTAGGTATTCTAGGCAGAAAACTGGGCATGACCCAGGTATTTGAAGAGGGCGGTATCGCCACCGGCGTCACGGTGATCGAGGCCGGGCCGTGCGTGGTCACCCAGGTGAAGACCGAAGAGACAGACGGCTATTACGGCGTGCAGCTAGGTTGGGGCGAGACCGAGGACAGGAAGCTCACACAGCCGGAGCGCGGCCACCTTCGCAAGAAGAAACTGCCATTGGTAAGGTATCTGGGCGAAGTGCCTGTTGCTGAAGGTGATGCCCCCAAGCTGGGCGACCGCATTGACGTCTCGATGTTCGCATCGGGCGATATCATCGACGTGATAGGGGTGAGCAAGGGCAAGGGCTTCGCCGGTGTGATGAAGCGCCACAACTTCAAGGGCGGACCGCGTACACACGGCCAGTCAGACCGCGCACGCGCCCCCGGATCGATTGGCCCCGGCAGCACCCCCGGTCGCGTATTCAAAGGCACCAAGATGGCAGGACGCATGGGCAACGACCGAGTGTCAGTCCAGAACCTGCGTGTGGTGTCAGTAGATGCAGAGCGCAACCTGATTATGGTCAAGGGCGCGGTGCCCGGCCCGACTAAAGCAAGCCTTATCATTCGCAAGGCAGTGAAGAAATAGGGGTCTTGATTTTGGATTTTGGATTTTGGATTGCCAGGCTGCTTTCTAATCCAAAACCCAAAACCCAAAATCTAAAATCCGTAAAGAGGAGTCCGAAGTGCAAGTAGCAGTACACAATCTGGTGGGTAAAGAGGTCGGGCAGGTAGAACTGGACGACTACATATTTGGTATCACGCCGAACATCGCGGTGATACAGCAGGCCGTCCTCCGCCAGCAGGCTAACGCTCGCCAGGGAACACACAATACCAAGACCCGCGCTGACGTGCGTGGCGGTGGCCGCAAGCCATGGCGCCAGAAGGGAACGGGCCGCGCTCGCCAGGGTTCTACTCGCTCGCCTCAGTGGGCGCATGGTGGCGTGGTGTTTGGCCCACACCCTCGCTCCTACGAGCAGGATATGCCCCGCAAGATGCGCCGCCTAGCAATTCGCGGTGTGCTTTCCGCGAAGGCAGCCGAGAACCAGATTGTAGTTATTGAGAACTTTGAAGAGCTAGAGCCGCGCACGAAGGCAATGAAGGAGACGCTCACCAGCCTCAATGTAGGCGAGAGCAGCGCCCTCATCATGACAGCCGCTCAGGAAGATAACATCGAGAAGGCCGCAGGCAACCTGGAGCGCGTCAAGACTATGCCGGTAAATCTACTTAGCATAGTTGATATGCTCAAGTTCGATTACCTTATACTACCTAAGGCATCGCTTGACATAATCACCAACATACTGGGCAACACAGGTGGCCGCCTCAAGATTTCGCGGGTCGAAAGTACCGACGGTGAAGAGACCACGAAGAGTGTTGCAAAGGCCAAGCCTAAGACTACCGCCAAAGCCAAACCTAAGACTGCCGCCAAAGCCACGCCTGCTGCTAAGGCCGAGACGAAAACTAAGGCTGAGACAGAAACTAAGGCGAAGGCTCCGGCTAAGAAGGCGAAGCCTGCTGTGAAGGCAGCAGTAAAAACAGAAGCCAAGACCGCTGATGCCCCGGCTGCAAAGACCCCACGTAAGAGTGCCACATCTCGCCGCACCGCCAAGGCCAAAGCAGACGATGCCACTTCTAAAAGTGCAGATGAGACAGGCAAGCGAGCTACTAAAAAGGGGAGTGAGAAAGCATAATGCCGCACCTATACGATGTTATTCGCCGGCCAATCTTGTCCGAACGCAATACAGACCTGATGGCACAGGGCCGCTACACCTTCGAGGTCGCGCCCGATGCCAACAAGATACAGATCAAGGCCGCAGTCGAGACAGCCTTCGGTGTGACAGTGCTTGCCGTCAACACTCTCAATGTCCACCGCAAAGTCCGCCGCGAGCGCACCAAGTTCCGCGGCTACCGCAACGGCTGGAAGAAGGCCATAGTCACCCTGGCCCCCGGCCAGCGCATAGAGATATTTGAAGGTATCTAGACGTAGTTGGTAGTTGTTAGTTGCTGGTTGTTAGTTCTTAGAGACCAGTAGCAAGGATTAAGGGGAAGCGTAATGCCAGTCAAAGTATACAAGCCGACATCTGAAGGGCGTAGGTTCATGAGTGTCTCCACATTTGAGGAGATCACAAAGAAGAAGCCTGAGAAGTCGCTACTCGTCGCGCAGAAGCGAACAGGTGGCCGCAATAACACGGGCCGCATGACAATACGCCATCGTGGAGGCGGGCACAAACAGGCTTACCGCATCATCGATTTCAAGCGCGACAAGCACAACATACCGGGCAAGGTCGCGGCGGTCGAGTATGATCCTAACCGCTCGGCTCGCATCGCGTTGATCCACTACGCCGATGGTGAGAAGCGGTATATACTATCGCCCCTGGGCCTGAAGGTCGGCGACCGCATAATGTCGGGCGATCAGGCTGAGATAAAGGTCGGTAATACATTGCAGTTGCGCCGCATCCCGCTCGGCACGCAGATACACAACATCGAGTTGAACATCGGCAGGGGCGGCCAGATGGTACGCAGCGCCGGTACAGCAGCCCAGTTAATGGCCCGCGATGAGACATACGCTCAGGTGCGCCTCCCCTCTGGCGAGGTCCGCATGGTACACGTCAATTGTAGCGCCACGATAGGCCAGATCGGTAACGTCGATCATGAGAACATTCGTATCGGTAAGGCAGGACGCAGCCGCTGGCTAGGCAGGCGCTCTCAAGTACGTGGAGCAGCTATGAACCCGGTCGACCACCCGCATGGGGGCGGCGAGGGTCGCGCACCGAGGGGTGGACAGCCTCAGACACCGTGGGGCAAGCCTGCCCAGGGGTATCGCACGCGCAACAACAAGCGCACCGACAAGTTTATTATTCGCGGACGCCGCCGTGGCCCTCAGGCCGGTGGCAAGGGACAACGATAATTTTGGATTGCCGATTTTGGATTTTGGATTAGCGGTCAAGAAATCAGGTACATCTCAAGTGACCAAAATCCAAAATCCAAAATCCAAAATGAGGAGAGAAGATGACTCGTTCAGCTAAAAAGGGACCATACGTAGACGCGAACCTGGAGGAGAAGATCCGCAAGATGAACTCCAGGAACGAGAAGAAGGTTATCAAGTCCTGGGCACGCGCCAGCACAATCACGCCCGACATGGTCGGTCACACCATCGGTGTGCATGATGGCCGCCGCCACATCCCGGTTTACATCACCGAGAACATGGTGGGCCACCGCCTGGGCGAGTTTGCTCTCACCCGCTTCTACAAGGGGCACGCACATACCGAGAGATCGACCCGTCCTAGATAGAAAGCAGAAAACGTAAAACGTGAAACGTGAAATCTAAGTCAGACTTCACGGCTCGCAATTCGGCCTCACGTTTCACGTTTTACGCAGTATGTAAGGGGAACAACAAATGGAAGTAAAGGCAATAGCAAGAAACATACGCCGGTCTCCCAAGAAGGTGCGAATGGCCCTTGATACGGTGCGCGGCAAGAGCGTCGACGAGGCAATCGCGATCCTGCGCTTCCTGCCGCACGGCGCGGCCCCTGAAATCCTCAACGTGGTCAAGAGCGCCGCCGCCAACGCCGAGAACAACTTTCAGATGGCGCCGGAAGACCTATACATCAAGAAAATCTACGCGGACGAGGGCGTTGTCTTCAAGCGGTTCCGCGCTCGCTCCCGAGGTATGGCTTCCCCCATCCTCAAGCGGAGCAGCCACATTACGGTAATAGTAGAAGAGCGAGAGTAAAGCGATTTTGGATTTTGGATCTTGGAAGTTATCGGAAAGGTAACTCAAATCCAAAATCCAAAATCCAAAATCCAAAATCATAAAGGGGAGAAATTATGGGACGCAAAGTCCACCCGATAGGTTTCAGGCTTGGAATAATCAAAGATTGGCAGTCGCGCTGGTACGCAGACCGCGACTACACGACGATGCTGCACGAGGATGTTGCTATCCGCAAGATGGTTGCCCAGCGGCTGTCCGGCGCATCGCTCTCTCGCGTGGAGATTCAGCGCTCGGCCAATCAGTTCGATGTAACGCTTTTTACCGCCAAGCCCGGCATCGTGATCGGCAAGGGCGGGCAGGCCGTCGACCTTCTTCGCAAGGATTTGGAGACGCTGACCGGCAAGAAAGCCAAGATCAACATCGAGGAGATAAAGCAGCCTGAGCTAGACGCTTTCCTTATTGCTGAAAGCATCGCCGAGCAGCTTAACCGCCGCGTATCATACCGCCGCGCTCTCAAGCAGTCGATCATGCGCGCCATGCGTGCAGGCGCCAAAGGCGTTCGTATTCGCATATCGGGTCGCCTGGGTGGCGCCGAAATGGCCCGCGCCGTATGGGAGATGGAAGGCCGAGTGCCGCTCCATACCCTCCGCGCAGATATTGATTACGGCCAGGTGCATGCTCACACAACCTACGGCCGTATCGGCGTAAAGGTCTGGATATATCGCGGTGATGTCATCGAGCGCAAGGGCGTTGATGCTCTTCTCCAGATGGACCGCCCCGCAGCTACAGCCCAGCCTCGACCTGACCGAGAACGTCGTGACAGGCGTGAGGGTGGTCCTCCTGTAGGTGGCGCAGGTCGCCCTGGTGGACAGCGTGATGGAGCCGGTGATCGTGGTGGCCCCAGGACTCCACGTGTTGACGGCGCTCAGGCCAGGCCGGGCATGCGCGCAGGTGGGCGTGCCGCTACCGAGACCGCCCCCAGAAGGCAAGCAGATGAGACTTTGACATCTGATGCTGCCGAAGTCGCAATCCCGACCCCTAACCCCACCGATACTTCGCCGTTGGATGCTACCAATGTCGAAGAGAATGGTGGAGCGGAGTAATTTATTATGTTGATGCCCAAGAGAACCAAGTTTCGTAAGCCCCACCGTGGGACGCGCTCCGGTCTTGCCCATCGCGGCAACCAGGTGTCGTTCGGCGAGTTCGGCTTGCAGGCCCTTGAAGTTGCCTGGATCGACAGCCGCCAGATAGAGTCTGCTCGGCGCGCCATCACGAACCACATCAAGCGCGGTGGTAAGGTATGGATACGAATATTCCCGCACAAGAGCGTAACATCCAAGCCGGCCGAGACGCGCATGGGTTCCGGTAAAGGCTCACCCGACCATTGGGTAGCGGTCGTCAAACCTGGACGTATGCTCTTCGAGCTTTCCGGCGTTCGTCAAGAGGTCGCAGTCGAGGCAATGCGCAAGGCCGGCCATAAGCTGCCGATCAAGACGCGCTTTGTGGTGAGGCATGCCGAGGGATCAGCTGTTCCCGAGCCGGAGCCTGAAGTGATAGAGGACGAGGAATAACATGAACACTGAACAACTATCGAGCATGACCGAGGCCGACCTGCGACACTCCCTTGAGGAGAGCCGCCAGGAGCTTTTCAATCTGCGCTTCCAGATTGCGACGCGCAAGATCAAGAACCATAAGCGCATCCCGGCAGTCAAGAAGGACATCGCCCGCATAATGACCGTGTTGCGTGAGCGTGAACTGATGGCAATCTACGCTGGAGTAGATTTTGAAGAGGCGGCAGCTACCGCAGCCCCCGCGACACAAGCGACTACACGCCGCCGAACTCTTTTTGGGCGTGGAAATAAGTAAGTTCTGGCGCTTAGCTGCTGGTACGTGTGTACCACGCTGGTATCTCAAATAGGAGCAAGATAAATGGCGAAGAAGAAAGAAAGCGAAAATCCGTTGGCAGGCGTAGTCGAGGCAGTCACAGAGACAGTTGGACATGCGGCGGAGGCCGTCGGCGGCGCAGTTAGTACCGCAGCCAGTGCTGTTGGCGAAACAGTCGGTTCCGCCGCTGGAACGGTGGCTGAGAAGGTGACGTCAGTTGTGGGCGGCAGCGAAGAAAAGCCGAAGAAGGCAACCAAAGCGCGTGCCGCAGCCAAGCCCAAGACCACGGCTAAGAAGGAAAAGGGTGATGGCGAAAATGTGGCAAAAGCGACTACCGATGCCCCGGAGCTACCGGAGTACCTGTCGCGCCGCCGAACCGAGATAGGGCGTGTTGTATCCAACAAGATGCAACTTACCGTTACGGTGCTGGTGCAGCGCTCCAAGCCGCACCCTATATATAAGAAGGTTATGCGGCGCTCGGTGAAGTTCATGGCACATGACGAAATGGGCGCGGGCATGGGCGATACCGTCCGCATAATCGAGAGCCGCCCGATGAGCAAGCACAAGCGGTGGCGCGTTATCGAGATCGTGCATCGCGCAGAGTAGTTCTTAGTTGCGAGTTGTTAGTTCTTAGTAAACACTTAGCGGCACTAACAACTAAGAACCAACAACTAATAACTCACCAAGGAGAGACCGATGATTCAGAATGAGAGCAGGCTGCGCGTAGCGGACAACACAGGTGCGAAAGAGATACTTTGCATCCGCGTCCTGGGAGGCTCGGCCAGGAAATATGCCGGGGTGGGCGATGTAATTATCGCGGCTGTGAAGACGGCAACG
>JBBRVL010000068.1:0-13084 GCA_038246925.1 Chloroflexia bacterium | reverse complement strand
TCAAGCGGCGAGAAGTAAGCCAGAATGCTTTCGAGCGCCTGGTCTACGCTCACGCTGGTAAGTGCGGCCTGTTGTGGTTCAGTCATAGCGTGATTATAGCGCGAGCGACGAGTTATGAGCAATGAGCGATGAGGGCTAAATCGAAGAGAAGGGCAGAGATAACTCCCAGGCCTTCTTTCATACATCTTATAGCAATAGCATCTTACGGCAGTGGCGGTGCAGACGGTATTGGGGGCAGGGTAGGCAAAGGTGACAGCGTTGGCAGGGGTGATATTGATAGGGAAGGGGAAGGTGTGGGTAAGGGTGGTGAGGGTGGAGGAGATACCCATTGGCGGGTGGAGAGGTCAAAGATAAAGGTTATCTGGGGTGCTGGTGATAGCTGAGGAGTCTGCGTAGCCCAGGGGTTATAGCTGGTCAGTGTGAATCTTGTACCGTCTACCGACATTATGCGTACCGGCCCTATGCGTTGCGGTGTCTCATAAAATTGCTGACCCTCATGTCCCCAGGTATGTACTATGACGATCCCTCGCGAACCATCACTCTCACTACCATATCGTCCCGCTTCAACCTGAACGATCTCCCCATTAACAACCCCAAGCCAACAACTTACGGTCCAAGGAGCGCGGGCGTTTGGTCGAGCACCACAACCTCCTGCGAACAACCCTAGCTCCACTGTTGCAGTCGGCCATGGCGTTCCTGGTGGCCGTGCATTCTTTGTTCCTGGCGTTAAAGCAACAGCCGTCGCATAGAGTGCTTCACGCCTGGTGTATTCAGTAGCGTATGCCCATCTGGAGAAAGCGGTTGGAGACGGATTGGCTTGTGTTGCTGTGAGAATAGCTGCTGGGACCGCTGGGACCGAGCTTTGGTTCTCTGTTGTATTACAGGCCACTGTAAAGGTCGTGGTAAGCACAGCCATTACAACAGCAAGCGATAGTTTCCAAAGTTGAATTTTTGGACGGAAGTTCATAAGTCCTATCTTTAATAGCTCGCCGATAGTCTGCCTATTAGGGCGAGGTCACGGCGTTGTAGACGATTTTGGCGATCTGGCCGCGTGTGGCCGAGCTGCCGGGCCGGAAGTACGGCTGGTTCTGGGAGTTGCATGGCTCCGGGCTGCCGCACGCATAGCCGCCCAGGACGCCATGTGAGCGTGCGGTCTCGATATGTCTGTAAAACGTTGTGCCGCGCGCTACATCGGCGAAGGTCGGGTTGGCCGGGTCAAGCAAAGGCCAGTCTTGAGCCTGCACGATTATCTGGGCAAGCTGTCCCCTGGTAACGGCGGCGTTGGGGCGGAAATAGGGGCGGCTCGTCTCATCGCAAGGCTCCGGGTTGCCGCAGGGGTATCCGCCTATAATGCCGTGGGCCACTGCGGTCTCGACGAAGCGGAAGAAGATGTTGCTCCGCGACACGTCCGTAAACGTGGTCCGAACCGGGTTCACCGGGGCCCAGCCCTTCGCCAGCGTAACGATCTTGGTGAGCTGGGCTCGCGTGGTGTTATTCTGCGGGCGGAATGTACAATCGCTGTAACCCGATACGGCCCCCCGACTGACCAACCAGTTGACAGGCCGGTAGAAATACTCGCCTGGGATCACGTCGCTGAAGCGGCCTATGTGTTGGGCCATCGTGCGGTTCGGCACGCCGCTCGAGTAGTCGCCCACGGCCCACACGTCGGTCTCCGAAAAGGCTACGATGTCACTAAAACGATTGGTTAGACCGCCGGGGGTGTCACTCGACACGAAGGACCAGCCCGCACCGTCCCAGTGCATCAGTAAAGGCCCTGCTCCCCCACCTGTGTAATAGGTGCCCGCGACCCACACATTGTTCGTCGATACCGCGCTTATCCCATTGAGATAGCTGTCTACCCCACTCACATAGGGGCTAGTTACAACGCTCCATGCAGAGCCGTTCCAATGCATGGTCAACGTTTTGACCTCCTGAAAACCCATACCCCCACTTCCGACTGCCCATACATCATTGGCTGAGACGGCAGCTACCGCGCTCAATCGGAAGTTGCCCGCAAGAGGAGGCAGAGAGTCAACATTCCACTGATTGCCATTCCAACGTAGGATAAGCGGACGTGCTCTGCTATATTCGTCGTCAGCGACAAACCCGACCGCCCAGGCGTCATTGGCGGAGATAGCGGTCACGTCGTACAGGGCGTTATCTATACCGGGGTTGGGGCTGGGGATAACAGTCCACTCCGCGCCGTTCCAGTGCTCGATCAGCGTTCTACGCCATGCAAAATCCTCCTGGGAATAACCTACCGCCCATACGTCATTTGCCGACACTGCCGCCAGCGATGGTACCTCTTCGTAATACGACCCGACAAGCGGACTGGGCACAATACTCCATTCTGTTCCATCCCAATGCTGGAAGAGGGTTTCGTAGTGCTTGAAGCTGGAGCCGAGCGTGCCCACGGCCCAGACGTCATTGGTAGAAATAGCGGCCACGTCTACGAGGGTATTGTCGTATGTGGAACTGTTCGGGCTGGGGATTATACTCCACGCGGTACCGTCCCAGTGTTCGATAAGCGTCTTTCTGCGCACAAAGTCAGGCCCGAAGATGGTATCATAGTTACCGACCGCCCAAAGGTCGTCCGATGAGACCCCATCTACACCGGTGAGAAAGTTCGTGGCGGGGCCTGGGTTGGGACTTGATCTCTGGTTCCAACGCGCTCCGTCCCACTGTTCCACAAGCGTGCTGATAGGTATACCCGTAGAGCCTACAGCCCAGACACGGGCGCTAGAAACGGCGTCAATACCATTGAGTTTTCCCTGTCCCAGGTTGGGGACGATGGCCCACGCGGTGCCGTTCCAGTGGAGGGCTAGCTCCTCCAAATTACTGCCATCTCCGTAGTAGTTGGCCCCGAAACTACCGACAGCCCATGCGTCACCCGCCGAAATAGCAGTCACTCCGGTGAGGCGGCTAGGCCCCGTCTTATTAGGGTTGGGTGCAGGTACGACGCTCCAAACAGCGCCATTCCAGTGCATGATAAGAATCCGCTCGGTATAGTAATAGCTGTAAGTACCGACGGCCCAAACGTCATTGCTTGCGGCGGCAGAGACAGAAACGAGGGCGCCATTTCCTGGGTTGGGAACTTCCTTCCACTCAATTCCGTTCCAATGCAGGGTGAAAGGTGCGGAGCTATAGTAATAAGGGGCGTGAGTGCCGACGGCCCAGATATCGGTTGCCGATATGGCGTCGATAGCGAGCAGGCTTGTGTTTTCTTCGCCTGGATCGGGTCCGGGCACGATGCTCCATTGAGTACCATTCCAGTGCAATATCAACGCCCTTTCGTAAGGTTGGTTGTTACCATCCCTGTACGATCCGACAGCCCAAACGTTGTTGCTGGAAATGGCTGCTACCCCGTTGAGGACGTTCTGATTGAAGCCCGTACCGGCATTCGGGCTGGGGATGACCATCCATTGAGTGCCGTTCCAGTGCATAGTCAATGTTCTACCCAGCACCTCCCCAACTGCCCACACGTCGGTCGATGAGACCGCCGAGATCGCCTTTACCCTGTTCCTAGTCGGATCGGGGCCTGGGATATGGCTCCACTGCGTGCCGTCCCCGTGCAATAGCATAGTCTGGTAGACAGCCGTGGTTGGAGAGTAGTAGAGGCCGACTGCCCACAGGTCGTTGGTCGAGATAGCTTCTACCGCGGTAAGCTCATTGAAGCCGGTCCGATTGATGCTGGAAGTCAGGCGAGCATTAGAGACGCAGCCGAATGGTGTAGGCTCCGCTTCTTGCGCCTGAGGGAGGGACGGGTCTACACCATGCGCGTGGGCTGGCCCGGACGACGACAGTAAAGACCCTCCGACCACGACTAATGATAGCCATACTATTAGAGGAAAGAAAATCCTCACAGCAGACCTCCGAAGCTTCCGAAATGCGACTTACCTGGCATACAGTCTTAAACAGAACGAACAACCAATATTAAAGAAGCAACTACTCAAGGTGTCTCTTCCAGGTTGGGGTGCCATGCGCTCTATTGCAGTGGCCTATATGTGATAGTATCCGACCCGTGTACCGTTGTCAATAATATAACTGAAAGCTTATGTTATAGCTTCGCGTGTGCCTTACATCTTTTCACGCTCACAACTTATCGACAAATTATCGATTGTAACTCCCATTAGGACCATTGTCTGTAAAAAGCTTTACACCTGAGAAGACCTATTGCTTATAGACCCAGGGGCAGCTTTATGTTATAATCCGCCTGTAGCATGGCTGAGGCGCAATTTGAAATAGCCATTCTACATAGCCCGGACGGTGAATGAGGGCAGGCAGCCCTCCTGCGTATTCAGAGGCACGTACCGTACTGTAAGGGCAGCAAAACATCATGGCAGACGATGCAGCAGATGGCAAGATGGAGTACCCACTCCTTCCCCTCAAAAACGTAGTAGTATTCCCCAGGACGATAGTCAATCTAACGATTGGGCGCTCGCGCTCGATCCACGCCCTCAACACGGCGATGGACGGCAATCGTTGCGTGGTCGTCATCTCTCAGAAAGCCCCCGACGGCGATGAGCCTAAGCCGGGCGACCTGTATGAGATCGGCACGCTCGTGGAGGTGCGCCAGGTCCGGCGGCAGGCTGAGCAAGGCTTGCAGGTAGAAGTCGAGGCGCTGCGCCGCGTACGTCTTGTGTCGATTGTTCAGGAAGAGCCTTGCCTCATCGGCCAGGTGGAGCACGTAACCGAGAAGGTCATCAAAGGGACCGAGGGCGAGGTCTTATCGCGCCAGTTGGCCGAGCTATTCGAGCAGTACGCCGCGCTCAATAACAAAGTCCCCGCCGAAGCGCCCGAACATATACGCGCCGCCCGCCAGCCCGGTTATTTGGCCGACCTGCTAGCCGCTCACCTCCTCTCCGACACACAAGAGCGCCAGAAAGTGCTCGAGACATCAGACCAGACCGAGCGCCTGCAGCACATGACCTCGGTGCTGGTAAACTCCCTCGATCAGCTCCAGACAGAAGCGCGGGTGCGCGACAAAGTACGGGCCTCCATCGACAAGAATCAGCGCGAGTTCTACCTGCGCGAGCAGCTCAAGGCGATCCATGACGAGCTTGCAAGCGAAGGTGGGGACGAAATCTCCGAGCTGAGAGCGCGTTTGGAGAAAAAAGGTATGTCGGACGATATCCTCCTGCGTATGCTGAAGGAAGTCAACCGCCTGGAGCGGATGCCCTCTATCTCGCCCGAAAGCACAGTGCTGCGTAATTACATCGACTGGGCGCTCGCCTTACCCTGGGGCGAAAAGAGCTGGGACCGCATAGACCTGCCGCTTGCCGAGCAGATCCTCGAGGACGACCACTACGGCCTGAACAGCGTCAAGGAGCGAATACTCGACTACCTGGCGGTGCGGCAGCTCACCACACGCAAGAAGGAGTTCGAGGTCCCACCTGCGACGAACGACAAGGGCAAGAAAATCCAAAATCCAAACACCCGCAAGCGGGTACCCGAAATCCAAAATCAAGAGGAGTCGTCGCTGCCTGGACTGCACAAAGCCAACGGCCAGGGGTCGATACTTTGCTTCGTGGGGCCGCCGGGCGTCGGCAAGACCTCTCTAGGGCAGTCTATCGCACGGGCCATGGGGCGCAACTTCGTCCGGCTATCGCTGGGTGGGGTCCACGACGAGTCGGAGGTTCGAGGGCACAGACGCACTTACGTCGGCGCGATGCCGGGCCGGGTCATACAGAGTATGAAGACGGCAGGCTCGTCTAACCCGGTGGTGATGCTCGACGAGATCGACAAGATGACGGCGGACATGCGCGGCGACCCGGCGGCGGCCCTCCTCGAAGTGCTCGACCCCGCGCAGAACCACACTTTCACTGACCACTACCTTGACGTGCCATACGACCTTTCGGACGTGCTTTTCATCGCCACAGGCAACACGCTTTACAATATACCGAAGCCGTTGCGCGACCGCATGGAAGTGATCGAGATAGGTGGTTATACAGAGGAAGAGAAGGTGCAGATCGCCCGCCGCCATCTCTTGCTCAAACAGGTAGAAGCCCACGGCCTGGAACCCGGTTTCTTGGAAGTACCTGACCGCATATTGCGCGAGATTATCCGTGCCCACACCCGCGAGGCAGGGGTGCGTGAATTGGAGCGCAAATTGGCGACTGTATGCCGCAAGGCGGCTCGCAAGGTGGTGCAGGGGCGCACCACCAGGGTCAGGGTTACTGCCAATAACATGGAGGAGTTCCTCGGCCCGGCGCGCTACCGGGATGACAAGGAGAGCAGGCACGACCAGGTAGGGGTAGCCCTGGGGTTGGCATGGACCGAGCACGGCGGCGAGCTGTTGCCGGTCGAGGTTGTCCTGATACCCGGACATGGGACGCTCACAATAACGGGACGGTTGGGTGACATTATGCAGGAGTCGGCGCGAGCCGCGCTCTCTTTCGCAAGGTCGAGAGCTTTACAGCTTCATATAGACCTCGAAAGCCTCGACAAGAGCGATCTGCACATCCACCTCCCCGAGGGAGCTATACCCAAGGACGGGCCTTCGGCGGGCATCACGCTGGCAACCGCCCTGATTTCGGCTATCACCCGCCGCCCCGTGAGGAGCGATGTGGCGATGACCGGCGAGATTACACTCACCGGGCGCGTGCTGGCTATTGGCGGGTTGAAGGAGAAAGCGCTGGCGGTACACCGAGCGGGCATAAAAAAGATAATAGCCCCCTCCGCCAACAAGCCTGAATGGTCCGAGATGCCCCAGACCATCAAGCGGGATTTGGAGTTCTCCTGGGTCGAGACTATGGACCAGGTTATAGATATAATCCTCCATAGCCCTGACGCCCAGCCCGCCGTGCCTGTAGTCGCCCCTGACGCTGATGAGGAGGCCCAACGCAACCTCGACAACACAGGTAATGGGATAGGCCACCGCAATCATCACTCTCAAGAGACGCCAACTCTCCACACACAGTCCGCGAACGGCTCCACCTCCAAGCCGAACTCGGGCCGGACCAAACGTAACAAAAAGAACACGCCCCAGGACCAGTTATAAGCTATGAGTTCTTAGTTTCGAGTTAGATAACTGCTCGTTCAGAACACCAAGCTTATAACTCGGAAGCAAGCAAACTGCCTCGCGGATTTAGGGAAAGACAAACGCACGGATCGGTTATATACCCGGTTTTCACGCCTGGGAAGTGTTCCCAGGTATACGCGCGTCCGATTTCCCGGTTGCTGATCGCGCATCACTGCTAAAATCAGCTCAGGCTGGTGCAATGAGTAACGATCAATAATCAGACCTACAACAATTATTTATCTATTTGAGAAGAGGAAACATGAACAGAAGACCATTTGGACGAGGCGCGGGACCGCGAAATTACAGCAGAGTCGATGCCTCACGAGCAGAGTTTTTACAGAGCGAGCGGGACACAGCCCGCAACCGTCAAGCAGGCGACGGGTTACACTGGAAGCGTATGGACCTGCATATCCATACCCCCGCATCATCAGACTACAGGGACCCAGGCATCTCCTACCTGGATATATTGAAAAAGGCCGAGGAGAAGGGCCTTGATATTATCGCCTTTTCCGACCACAACTCGGTCGGTGGATTCGCGGCGATGCACCGAGAAATCGAGACATTGACGCTGCTGGAACGTCTCGGCAGGTTGACCGACGACGAACGCATGACCCTGAACGAGTACCGCCGCCTGCTCGACAAGCTGGTGGTGCTGCCCGCATTTGAATTCACCGCCACGTTCGGGTTCCATATACTTGGCATCTTCCCCGAAGACACATCGACACGTAAGCTGGAGCATCTTCTGCTCAACCTGAACGTGCCGGAAGAGAGGATGGTTATGGGCGCACCCGACGTCGGATCGACCTCGGACGTGCTGGCCGCATACCAGGCGATTACGGCGGCAGGGGGCATGGCGATAGCGGCGCACGCCAACTCATCGAACGGCGTGGCGATGCAAGGTTTCCCGTTCGGTGGGCAGACCAAGATTGCCTACACGCAGGACTCGAACCTTGTCGCTCTTGAGGTGACTGACCTGGAGTCCGGTGGCAGGCGCACCACAGCCTCTTTCTACGATGGCACCAAGACCGAATACCCCAGGCGGATGCACTGCATCCAGGGGTCGGACGCCCACTCCATCAACACGGAGCAGGCGGACAGCTTCAACAAGAGGCTCGGCGTGGGCGCGCGCATCACCGAGATACTGGTGAGCGAAGCGTCGTATGCGGGCATCAAAGAAGTGCTGACCGGCGATGACTTCACGAGGACCAGGGCCTACCGCACAAATACCCTCTGGCAGCAGGTAGAGGCCGCCAGACAGGAAGGCGCAAGCGATACACAGTCATTCCACGAGCGCGCCATCACCAAGACTAATCGGACCCGTCCCATCTTGCATGATGTGATAGCGTTCGCCAACCTCGATGGCGGGACGATCTACGTGGGGGCCAACCCCGACACGAGCGTGCCGCTCCACGGGCTGGACCACCTTGACGAAGACCTGCGTATCCTGATGGGCGAGATCAAACAATTGATCGAGCCACAAATCGACGTACAGTTTGAGATCAGGCAAAACGAGAACCGGGGCATCATCGTCATCACAGTAGCTAAAGGGACCAACCCGCCTTACGTATTCATCCCCACAGGTCAGATTTACCTGCGGTATGAGACGGAAAGCGCGCTCGCAAGGCGTGATGAGATAGTGAAGTTGGTGCTCGACGCTGCGGTGAGCGGTGGGGCGAAACTCGTTGGACCGAGCGACGTGCCGCCCACAATCTCGACCCGCGAGCCGGTATCGCCTGTGCTCCCTGCGCCAACAATAGCGACTCCAGCCACACCCACTCAGGCACGACCTGAGAGGATACGCACAGGCTCGGCAGCTTCATCCCAAGCAAGACGTGAAGAGAGGCCCACGCCTGCGCAACGTGAGCCGCAAACAGCACAACCTGCCCTGCCGCAGGAAAGGCGAGAACCCGCCGTTGCTGCTCCGCCCACGATGCGACCCGAGAGAACAGTGCCCGCCGCGAGGCTCCTCAACTTACCGCCTGAGAAGATAAAGGGCCAGGTCCAGCCGATGGTCAGGCCGGGCCTATCTCCTACGGAGGCGGAGCCTGGAGAGCAAGAGCAGATGGAGATGCCTGCCGCCGTAGAGGAAACAATCGAAGCCAAACCCGCAAAGGCCACACGTGGTCGTGGACGGCGCAAAGCTGCTGAAGAGCCTACCCTTGAGCCTACTGCTATAACGGAGGAAGTATCTGACGAGCCGATGGAGGCTACAGTATCCGCTGAGCACCTGACCCGCGAAGAGATAGTTGTTACCCAGGCTGAAAAGCCAAGGAGAGGTAGACGCAAAGCGTCCGGTGCTAATAAGCAGTTAGAGATAGATGCGCCCACTGCTGCCGCCGCGGCTAGTGATGCAGGCGAAGAGAGCATTCTGGTAGAAGCCGAGCTTGAACCGGGACCGCAGATACCGGCCGAGGTAGCGCCCCCCGAAAAGAAGGGCCGAGGACGTGGAAAGAGCGCGGCACAAAAAGCCGCCGAAGCTGCCGCTCCAGTCAAAGCCGCACCTGTCGAAGAGCCTCTACCCACTCAGGAGGCAGAGCCTGCCAAACCCAAGCGCAAGGGCAGAGCGAAGAAGGGCGTAGGGGCAGAACTAACGTCCACGCAAGAACCGCCCGACCCGCCCGGCACAGGCGTTGAGATCACTGCCAAAGAGTTGAGAAACGGGGTCAACCATCACACCATGCGCGACCTCCGTAACAAGAGCACCGTGCATAATGTCACCCGACAATCGGCTCGCAGGCTGTGGCACTATGCCATCTTGCAGAGTGAGCATGGTGAACCTGAGATGGCCGAGGTGGCGTGGCACCCCACAGTACCGATAGGCGTCTGGCGGCGCAACAACCGGGCAGGTGCGATGCGCCTCGATCTGGTAAGCCGCTATCCCGACGGCTCGCTGCGTATCTACTACGGAGTAACCGAAGACGGCCTCCACGGCCCCTGGCAGGAGCTGCTTGAAATGGCCGAAGCCGCAGGCTACGAGGGACCAAAACCGGCGGAGTAGTAGTTAGCTGTTAGAAGCCGTCTCATGAATATGTTCTGAGCAAAATGCGAACACAAGCGAGTGGAACAAAGGCCAGGTAATTAGCTTCATGATATTAAATCGAGCGAGCGTCCTGTGAAGACTAGGACGTACTCTCGGATGGCGCTGGCTGACCAACCGAATCGCTGTGCCGCAGCAGAAAGTCCAATATGAGAGGTTGGAGGGGTGTAACCTTCGCGGGCGAGAATATGAAGTCAGTGTGATCGGCGCCGGGAACCACTGCAAATTCGGCATTGGGTAGCAGGCGATACATCCCTACCGCATCTTCCACCGGGACAAATTCGTCGCGGTCGCCAACCAGCACCAGTGTGGGCGCCACGACCCGGGCAAAATCATCCGGGGTGTAGTTCAACTGCGCGTTCCACATCGGTTTTATTTGTTTCAACAACGTCTTCCAATTGTCCGGCCCATGGTCCTGCCGAAGCCCTGCCGCGAAGTCTGGGTTGTCGCGCTCGAACTGCTCAATATCAACATCCGGCGACCGTTCATCACCAAGTATGGACTGCACCCACTTGCGAGACCCCTCGGAGAGTTCGAGGTGGGCTCCACCGACGACGAGGGCCTGGGGGAGGTCGGGATAGCGCATACCGATCTCCAGCGCAACCTGCCCGCCATCACTATAGCCGCAGATCAGAGGCTTCTGGAGATCAAGCGCCTGCATGAGCGCCGCCGTATCATCCGCCAGCAACTCAAAGCTCATCCTGCCTGTTGGATTGGCGGTCCGGCCATGACCGCGGCTGTCCGGCGTAATCACGCGGTACTGTTTGGCAAAGGCCGCGAGATACGGCTGCCACGAGTCGCCTGTGAGGATACCACCGTGGATCAAGAGCAGGGGTTTGCCCTGACCATGCTCTTCGTAGTAGATGTCCAGACCGTTGGCCTGAATGTATTGGCCGTGCTGGGTTTCAGTGTGCTCTAACGTTGTCATAATGACCTGCTGCTAACTGATGGATTGGATGGGGGGCTAGGAGAATGGCGCTGAAAGCATAACTGCCGCCAATATTTCAAACATTAGCGGCATTAGGATTTACGCCTTTCGTACCTGACCACCAATATGCCTTACAGCGAATATAACATAGAACATAAGTTCGTGTAAAGGGATCCTTGCACGAATGTTCGGAAATTCAGATATACATCGACAGTTCCTAGCCAAAAGACTGAAACGGCAGTTATAATTCAAGACTCAAAGCTAAGAACCGAAAATCAACAGAGAAGGGGACTGTGGAAATGAAGAAGCGAATACTTACAGGCGACCGCCCAACGGGGCCTCTGCACATCGGGCACTATCTCGGGTCGCTCCAGGATAGGGTCAGACTCCAACATGAATATGAGAGCTTTATAGAGGTCGCCGATATACAGGCTCTGACCGATAACTTCGACGACCCGCAAAAGGTGCGTGACAACGTGACCGAGGTGGTGCTCGACTACCTGGCGGTCGGCCTCGACCCCAACACGGTGACTATATTCATACAATCGCTCGTACCCCAGATCGCCGAGTTGACCGTCTTGTTCTCCAACCTCGTCACTGTAGCTAGGCTCGAGCGCAACCCGACGGTAAAAGATGAGCTTCGAGACAAGGGTATGGAGGAGAACGTCACGTTCGGTTTCCTCGGCTATCCCGTCTCCCAGGCCGCCGACATCATGTTCGTGAACGCCGACCTTGTGCCCGTAGGCGACGACCAGGCCCCGATGGTAGAGCTTACAAGGGACATCGTCAACCGCTTCAACAACATCTACGGCCCAACGTTCAATATGCCCGAAATCATGCTCGGCAAAGTGGCTCGCCTACCGGGGACCGACGGCAAGGCCAAGATGAGCAAAAGCATGGGCAACGCTATCTTCCTCAAGGACGACGCCAAGACGGTCGAGCGCAAGGTGATGAGCATGTACACCGATCCGACCCGCCTGCGCGCTACCGACCCCGGCCACGTCGAAGGCAACCCGGTCTTTACCTTCCACGATGCTTTCAACCCGAACAAAGCAGAAGTCGAGGAGATGAAAAGGCTTTACCGCATAGGCGGCATCGGCGACGTGGCTGTGAAGCGCTCACTCGTCAACGTGCTCAACAACTTCCTCGATCCAATTCGAGAGCGGCGCGCTCCCTACGAGGCCAAACCGGAGTACATACGCGACGTGATGATGGAGGGCACGCGTAGAGCCAGACAGGCGGGCGACGAGACAATGCGCCGCGTGCGCCAGGCCATGAAGATAGACTACTTCGCTGGTACTGACCTGGGCTAAATGTACCCTTTGAGAATTATGAGTTTTGAGTTTTGAATTATGAGTTGAGGAGTTTCTCTATAATTCATAATTTGAATGGTAATCTTGACGTTCTTGGCGTTCTTGGCGTTCTTGGTGGTTAAAAACAAAGGTGGTAAATTTTGATTATTGGTGGCGACCCACAAGATGAGAGGTTGGTAATGCTCAAAGAGCTACCGCCGCTCATGCCGCGCTTTCTTTTGAGGAGGCGAGTGGGTGCGCCTGTGGTCGCCACCCTGATAAGCGAGTTAGGGATAGACCGCGCAGACTTCTTCATAATGGTACAACTCCACCACGTAATGGGCAGCTACAACTATGAACCCATTACTCTGGCGCAGATACGACATTATTACCCTTATCATTTCACCGATACGTTCACGCCGAGCATCACCCTGCTGAAAGAAAAGAAGCTTATGGAGGGAGATGCAATTGAAGGGATAACTCTCACCAGGCGAGCCTTAGATGCCATGGAGAGGCTACACACCGAAGCTAAAGAGCATGTCAGCCGTATCGAAGCCCTGCCACTGGCCGAGACGGAAGCTCTCGCCCGCCAACTCGAAAGGGCTTCAAAGGCGATAATATCAGACCCAGTACTATCCCCACGACCTGGCAGCCACCTAGCAGGCAGCCGCTCCCAGGCGGCGTTCGGCAACACAAAGCCTGTTATGGTACGTATCGAGCAGGCGATCTATGACCTCTGGATGGCGCGTGACGATGCCCACATGAAGGTCTGGCGCGACGCCGAGATGGAGGCTCTCTCCATCTCT
>JBBRVL010000067.1:0-13104 GCA_038246925.1 Chloroflexia bacterium | reverse complement strand
TTATTCCGCTTGTAAACGCTGAATAAGGGAAGTATACCGCCTGGTTGCCCGGTCGTTTTCTACCCCGGTTCGCAGCGCGTCACGCGACCCAACCAATACGACAAGCTGCCTGGCCCTGCTGACCGCAGTGTAGAGGAGGTTGCGTTGCAAGAGGCGACCATGCTGCTCAAGCACGGGCATGATGATTGCGGGGTACTCGCTACCCTGCGCCTTGTGGACCGACACTGCAAAGGCGTGTGTTAGCTCATCCAATTCTTGAAAAGTGTAGGCAACTGTCCACTCCGACTCGAAGCTCACTATGACGGTTTGCTCCTCCATATCCATCCTGATAATCCTGCCAACCTCACCGTTAGAGACCTGGCGGTCGTAGTCGTTTACCGTCTGCATCACTTTGTCACCTACGCGGAAGAGCCGGTTCCCGAAGCGCCGCTCATCTTTGGCAGGATCAGGTGGGTTGAGCGCAGCCTGGAGGTGCGCATTGAGGGCGTCGATCCCACAGACGCCTGCGTACATGGGCGCGAGTACCTGGATGTCATTCATGGGATCAAGCCCAAATTTCTCAGGCATTCTTTGCGTAGCGAGGTCGAGTATGAGGTTAGCACACGCACTTGGGGCTATCTCATTGAAAAAGAAAAAGTCTTTGATAGTGCGCCCCGTTATCGGCATTTTCCCAGAATTAATGAGATGTGCATTTGATACGATAGCGCTACCCTCTGGCTGCCGGAAAATGGTCTCTAGTGTGACAGTTGGGACGACGCCGCTCTCCAGGATGTCCCGAAATACCGACCCCGAACCGACGGGAGGCAGTTGGTCGGCATCGCCTACCAGCACCAGATGCGCGCCGCGAGGTACTGCCTTGAGCAGCGCCTCCGACAACGATAGGTCCATCATTGACGCTTCATCAATGATCACCACGTCCGCATCTAAAGGGGATCGCACTTCATAGCCGCCACCGGGTCGTAGTTCAAGGAGACGGTGGACCGTACTGGCGCCAATGCCTGTCGCCTCTGACAGCCTACGTGCGGCACGTCCGGTCGGAGCCGCCAGCACGACACTTCGGCCCTTGGCCTGGGCTAGATTGACGATGCCACGAAGCGTCGTGGTTTTCCCGGTCCCTGGGCCGCCGGTAATCACTGCTACATGTTTGGTCAAGGCGCTCCGTATGGCCTCCTGCTGTTGGACGGTCATCTGCACCGTTTCGCGGCTTGCAAGGTAACGCCAGGCGGTATCCCAGTCGACGCGCTTGAAGAGGGCCAACCTATCGTCCGGGCAACCCGCTATCTGCTGGAGAGCGGCGGCCAGCGAGACCTCACTACCACGGAGAGATGGTAAGTAGGCGTTTCTTCCTTCCAAGTCAGGAGAAGGGTGGTCCTCCAACTCGATGAAGCCGAGGTCAACCATCGAGTCGAGGCTCGTGGTCACCACGGCTTCGGGGATTCCAAGTACCTGAGATGCGCGGGAGGTAAGCTGGTGTTGAGGGAGGTACACATGGCCTGAAGAGGCCGCTTCGGTCAGTACGTGCGTCAAGCCTGCTCCGATCCGCTGTGGAGCATCTCGCGCCACGCCGGAACGCTGGGCGATCCCGTCCGCGACGGCAAACGAAACGCCATATATCTCCGACGCCAGCCGGTACGGCTGCTGCCGGACGACAGCTTCGGCAACACTTCCGTACTTCCGAAGGACTCGCACTGCGAGGGTGACAGGCAAGCCCTCACCCTGTAGAAATACCATCAGGTCTTTGAGTGTTCGCCGCTCCGCCCAGGTAGCCGCGATTTGAGCCGCTTTCTTGCGGCCCATGCCGGGCACCTCGGCCAATCGCTCGGGAGTGTTGTCTAGAATAGAGAGCGTTTCAAGGCCAAAGGTGTTAACTATATGCTCGGCGACAGCAGGTCCAACGCCCTTCAGGAGACCGGACGAGAGATAACGTCTCAAAGCAGCAGGCGTACCGGGTGACGCTGTCTGGTAGCGCGTGACGGTAAACTGTCTTCCATATTGCGGGTGGTTCGCCCAGGTCCCCTCTACGCGCAGCCCCTCACCAACGGCGATGCCCGGCAGATGACCCGCGACAGTTACAAGCTGCTTTTGCCGGGGGACCTTCAGCCGGGCAACACTGTACCCATTCTCCTCGTTAACGTAGGTGATTTTTTCGACTACCCCGTCTATCGTTTCCGGTAGCGCGGAATCGGCGAGAGGTGCAACGTTAGCCCTGCTTTGCGCCATTTACCCTCATTAGAACGGTAGCTCATCAGGATCGTCAAATCCCGCGGGAACAGGCTCAGGGGCGCGTCTACCGGCACGTCGTGTCGGATTTCCGTTAGACTGTTGCACCTGTGGGGTTGCCTCACCGTCCGCAGATACCACGCCACCCTTGCCGTCTAATATCAGCATATCGGATGCCACGACTTCTGTGCGGTACTGTTTCTGGCCATTCTGCTCCCAGCTTCGGGTACGGAGCCTGCCCTCAACATACACAAGCCGACCTTTGGAGAGGTGCTCTCCGCAGATCTGGGCTAGCTTGTCCCAGGCAACGATATTGTGCCAATCCGTCTCTTCCTGCATCTCGCCATCTCTATTTTTCCACTGGCGGTTAGTCGCCAACGAGAATGACGCCACCGTCAAATCGGATGGGGTGACTTTCACTTCGGGGTCAGCGCCCAGTCTGCCAATCAATTGTACTCTGTTTAATGTCCTCGCCATCGCTCTATCTCCTCAATCAAAGCTAATACTCTGCGAAATCAATACTTCTCAAAACTACTCAAAAACTCTTGACTAACTTAGCCTGCTCGAACTGCGTCTGACCGCCTGGCTGAGACGGGCGATCTGTTGCCGCCTTCAATGGCCGTAAGGTTGGCTCGCTCGCGGCCGCGCACCGGCTCATTAACGGGACCAGCAATTTTGGATGCCGCTGCAACTGTCGCAGGCTCTATCACGTCACGAACATCACGCTGCGCGCGCTCGGCCAACTTATCACGCAGGTCTCGCACCTTCTGGGCAACAAGCCTGTGATGATGCGCTGTCTCGTAAGCACGAATATAGTCGCCAACACATAGCATCATCTTCATCATGTCAGCTTCGGGGATGCGCATGCTCATACGCGCGGTTGGCTCACCAGCAGGTGACACGCCTCCGGTCTCAGTGCGGCGACCCGGCCCATTCGAAATGGTAAAACGATATGGGAACCGGGCGAACCGGCCCCCTTCGCCTTCGTCCCATTCCAGCACGATACTGCGGCTTTCTATAGAGCCGTCTTCACGCTGGCTACCGCCATACTTTTCCCATTTGCCACCTGAAACCGCAGCAAAATGCCGGTTCACAATGAGATGAGCCATCAGGCGGGCGTCATCACGGTCAAGCCATGCGCTGGCGTGGCCGGTCTGCCTGTTCGTCGCCTGGTCGTATCCGGCGATCTCGATCTTCATCTTGTCGATACGCAGCGCGTCGTAGACATTGAAGAAGTGCTTATTGGTTGCGTATACGTAAACTTCCGGTGAAATCTTGGGCGTTCTCTCTCGATCTTCCAACTTAGTATCTCCTCTCAACACACTCTAAAATCCAAAAAACTAACTTATGCCGCCCTTTGTGCCTCCTCCGATTGCTCGACGAAGCCACACATCAGCAGGCTTGTTACATGCAGGCAAGAGGGGCGCGAACACTCGCAACGCAGACTACCACCGCGCATCCAGACCGTTACCGGAGGCTCATCGCCGTTTTGCACGCGAAATGAGCTACCCGAGCCTGTTACGCGAATTCGAGTCAGGCGGTTGTCGCCATGTAGACTGCGGAGCTTATTTTCCATTACGCTCTCCTCTCTGCTGAACATCTGTTCTATTATAGCACGGAAGTTCTAGAGAGTCAATAGTTTTCTGCGAAAAATAGGCACAATCATGGACAGTATAAGCCCATAAAGCAGAGCCAAAATACCACCGCGAAGTTCAAGGCGTGACACTGTTCTATATACGTGGTGGTCGACCAGTCATGAAAGGGGACCAAAGAGTGGCTGACGGGTACATGGTCTGAGGCTATCGCAGTTGGCTGAGGGCGAGCCTGAGTAGTCGCTCATTGGGGAAGACCAGGACCCCATGGAGCAACGTTGCTCGTGCTTCCTCAGGCGCACCAGAGGTCATCTGGGCGCGAGCAAGCGCCAGGAAAGCGCTGGACGGCAACTCAACTTGGGATGCAAGTACCGCGATGTCGATCTGCAAGCCAAGTCTCAAGGCACTCAGGAACTCTGACATACTGGCGCCCTGCCTGCCTTCCGACGCGTTTGCCAGGGCCTGCTCCAGGTGGGCTACTGCTGTGTCAGTCTGCGTCACCAGCAAGTTCGGCTCGCGCCTTCGTGATACTTTGTTCTCCCCTAGCAACCTGACGCCGTACTGCCCGAGAGCCAAAGTTTGATTATCTGAAACGCTAGTCACTCCTTGTGACCGAGGAGTCCAGCGGGCAGGCCTAAATCGAAGGAGGCGAGAAGCAATGAGATAACAGCAAGACGTGGCCACCAGAGCAAAAAGGAGGAAGGCCCAGGGGAGGGCATTCTCCTGACGGCTGGCGATTGTGGTGACAAGACGGGCTGGCTGAGCTTGCTTGTTCTCACCTCTGTCGACCGGGGAGGCAGCACGCTGGCTGTCATGGATCTGGGGGGGTACGCCACCGCCACCCTGTCCTGGGGGCACTGCGTCGGGTGCTGGCTGGATCAACGCACCATTAGCCAGTAGCCAGCCCGCGGTACCACGTTTGCTTACCGAAAGGACCTCAGCCCTATCGTCAGTAGGCATGGCAGCGAGCCTGGCAAAGCCATAGTCTAACAGCACGGTGCTGTCGGTATACCAGTGGGGCGCATTCAGAACGACTGAAATGAGCCTCTTGCCGTCCCTGGTCGCGGACGTAACCAGGCAGAGACCGCCCGCATCTGTCCAGCCGGTCTTAATCCCGTCCGCGCCTGGGTATCGAGTAAGCATCTCATTGGTATTTAACAGGGCATGGCCCGGAGAGTCGTGGTCGAACTGGGAAACTACCTCGTTGAATACAGGTAAATGCAGCGCATACCAGGACAGGCTAGCCAGATCATATGCGCTGGAGTAATGCCCTTCCATGTCGAGGCCGTGCGGGTTCACAAAGTGACTATTTTCGAGGCCAAGCTGCGTTACGCGAGCGTTCATCATAGCCACAAAACGGGCGACCGGTTGGGCCAGCGTGGGGTCTCCCGATGTTGACTTCTCACCCAGGCTGCGCGCAATTGCCTCGGCGGCATCATTGCCCGAGGGCAGTAATAGTCCGTATAGCAATTCGTGGAAAGTCTGCTGCTCCCCACTGACGAGGCCCATACTTGACTCCCCCACCAGATCGGCCTCGTTCACTGTCACCACATCTTGCAACTTGCCATATTCAATAGCAAGAATCGCAGTAAGAATTTTGGTGGTGCTTGCGGGGGCTAGCCTATCGTGAGCGCTGCGAGAATAGAGGATTCGGCCCGACGGGTACTCTACGACAATCGCCGCGCGCGCTCCAATTTCCGGCTCAGGAGGAACCTGGCCGAGTGGTGCCGCGGGCGCAAGGCTGATGGTGGTAGCAATGAGTATGAGCGCGAGGAAAAGAGAGATTGGAATTCGCAAGCCAAAACGACCATGCTCATACATAAGGAACCCCCCAGCACGTTAAAGGGAAATAGAATTAGTCCGGTCAGGAGAGTATAACAGCCTATTTGGAGACCATATAGGCTTTCCACAGGGAGTGGAAAAGCGCCGCAAGGAGCGACGGCAGCCCCGGAATTAGGCGTCCAATATAGGCTGGAACATTGCGATAATCTCGGCCATTCTGTCAGCAATTGTCGCAACCCGCGCCGAGTCGAGAGGCCATAGTGGTTGCGTTTCGTAGATTCGCGACCACCCGCGCTCCCACCCCTCAAGCCAAATCGAACTGCCGAGTGCTGCGTGAATCGATAGAAGTTCGCGCTCAAATCGCTGGTAAAGCTTGCGGTTTCGACTTTGCGCTGCTTCAAAATGAAGGCCAAGCTCCATCTGTGCCGTGCGCCCATGTATCCAAACTTCATAGTGGATCGTGCGGTCGCCGCCGAACCAGAATTGCACCAGACGAGAGCGCAGATTACTATTCAGTATGGTATCGTCACGTCCAGCTCGGATGAGTACAGCACTTTCTAGCTCGCGCAGGAAAATGCCCGGAAGTAAAGACCTGTTCACAGGTTCGATACGACTTTCGCGCTTACCCAGCCGGTCGGTGACCGCCACAAGACTAGAGATGTTGCCGTCCGTCTGAGCCGGAAAGGTCTCTTTCATTCCTGATTTGCCTCTATGGCCTGTTTAACTACCAACAAAGGACCGACCAGTTCTCTGGATTTGAGGGCGCTAACGAAGCGGGTGAGCACAGACTGGCGGTGAAGGCCGGTATGCCCCTTGCACTGGGAGGCTGAGCAGACGACCTCCGCCGCGGTTCCAAGAAGGGGGCGCAACTGCTTCCGCATTCTAGCTAATTCCCACTCTTCCCAGCGGTTGAAGATCCTCAAGTTCAGCAGACCTTCTAGTAAGCGCTTGACCGCGCCCCGTTGGCATCTCGGCACGTGGTTCACCGAGCGCCCGAAGGCACAAGGCAGATACTTCGCGGCCCAGTAGTTGCTCGAAATCATCTGCCGATATTGTTCACGACCTGCTAATGGCACCATCTGAGCAAGCTCGTGTGCTGTGAAGAAATCACGCTGGTCGAGCGTCAGGTTATTCTCAGAGATTATATAGTTCGGGCATAAATCATCACCGAAGACGCGAGCACATCTTACAAGTAAGATAAGCGCCCTCCGGCAGAGCCATACCCGACTGTCAGCAGCTAAGACCAGCAAATCTATGTCAGGCCGTTCGCCCACGTTTTCAACAGCCAGCGCACCGGTGACTGCTACAAAGCGTACAAAGGGCAAGTGCGAAGCGATACGCGCATATGCTCGTGCTCTAGGCCACAGGCGCCTTGACCGCGACGTGCGAAGAATGCGCAGGCCAACCCTATCCTCACGTCCGCGCAGTACGTAGAGCCCGGATTCTTCTATGATCGATTCCCTGAGGAGGGGCGCCGTTGTTAGGGCAGCCCTGATCTCGTCATGCCCTAGCCGCGTTCCCACCTGGTAACGGAGAAGTTCGTCAAGTGAAAGAGGATAGTCGAAAAGATCGGCATAAACCAGCGCGGCAAGAAGCGCTTCCGCCCCGGAAGACGGTTCAGCAGCATCACTCGATGCAAGTAGTTGAACTGAGGAAGGTTGCGCCATGAGTGACAATACTGCTGGACTCCTGCTGCATCCCATGCGGTGGTCAATACTTGGTAATACTTGGTACTAATAGATGTTACAGATGATGGGATCGAAGAAGTGATATTAGTAAGGTCTATCGAAATCTACGCTACCCCTGCTAAGGTTCTCTCATTTTCGCATTTCCAGGGCTTGTTTGCCAATCAAGCCTAGCTGAACCTCTTTTGGTGTTCCGGCGTCGGTGGGGTGCCACTCGAACCGTGCTCGTTCAAAGTACTGAACAGTATAAACTTTACCGTCAGCGGTGCTGATTTCAGGTAGCTCTTCCGAAATTGGATACCCGTACTGGGCAAGCCCTCCCTCTCGAAGCCAGAAGCGCAAGAATGCCTGTTTCAGGCTATGGCCTGTTTCAGCGAAATAGACACTGTCTTGCGTCGTCTTAAATGGGCTTGCGCGCGGGAAGTCTCGATCACCTGTCACCCACCGACCGACAGCCGCGATCATAACTATGTCGGGCGTCCCTGATTTCTCCGAATGCAATTCGAGAATCGCACGCTCAAAGTATTGAATAGTGCGAGTCTCTCCATCGAGGGGGTTCACGTCCTGGTATTCCTCTGAAACGGGATAGCCTAACTTCTGTACGCCACCTCTTGCCTCCCAAAAGCGTCTGAACTCGCCACCTAAGGTGTGGCCGCTTTCCAGGAAGTAAAGTCTATCGTTAGCGGACGGCTTTGTATTGAGGTCAAAAAGAATGAACTGGCGTGTCAGCCGTGCCACGCTAAAATTCGACAGAAGCCCCAGGTACTCTGGCTGGCGACCTAGCCAATCCTGATCAGCGCTCACAAGGTAGCCTGCACCCGAGCGCTGCAGCGCCTGAACTTCGCTCAGGCTAAAATCGTTACTGGCTAGCGCCCAGCCCGTACGGCCTGATGTGTAGAATAGCTCAGGGGCCGAAGGTCCCGCGATTACCAACCTGGAACCCTCACCGGTAAGTGCTTTGATCTCGGTTCCCGCGTCTATAAGGCTCGCCGATGCCGCAGACAGGCTACTACCTGCGAAAACAGTACCCCAGTTGCTGAAGAGAAGCACACCAAAGCAAACAGTTACAGCCGCATGGCCGCCGAGCACCAGCGAAGCGCGCCTGGCTTTACGCCCCGCTTCGCGTGAGCGTTCGGCTAAGTTCTTACCGAGCGCCAACTGCGCTTGCGGTCTGGAGGCGCGTTCCTCTACGAAGCGTTCTTCGGGAAGGTCAAGTAGCCAGGCGGTGTGAGGGGAAACGGCATATTCCTCATCAGAAAGCCGTCGCCGCTCCGTTATGGCGAGCCAGAGGCGAGCAGGAAGCGATGCTGTCCACGCCGCACCGATCCCTACGAGCGCACACGCCGGCAGCAGCAACGGAAGAAGCACATCCTCGTGGCGCGCAAGCCGGCCCGCGTCGAGTATGACGTGTAATGCTGCTGCCCCAAACCAAACGTGATACAGATACCGGTAATGCATCCGCGCCCCGGCCATGAGGCCTGCGCCGAGCAAAAGCAGCCCCAGCATCCCCGACAGTTTGCCGACAAGACCGCCCACTACCTGTACATAAGTCGAAGCGCTAAACATCGACGTGACGGCCGTTCCCAGGGAAAATGCGTCGCCACCTGATACTGACAAGCCTTTACTTGATCCGGCTGTGTAAATCTGCCAGGCAGCCGCGCCGAGAAGGAGCGCACAAAAATACAGGGCGAACCTGCCACGATTGAGAGATTCCATAAGTGTCGCGCGGGTCGAGAAGAAGCCGTGTTCGTTCTGACGGCTCCCTGCCAATGTTCCCTTCTGCGATGGAGAGACCATGAGCAATAATGCCGGCGCGGCCACGAATATAGAGGCCGCATCTACCAATCCATACAAGCATGCAGCCGCGAGCGCAAGCGAAAAAGCAAGCATAGAGCCTTTGGGTTTGGCCTGGGTTGCTGTGTCTCGCCACCTCACGAGCAGTAAAAGCGTTAGCGCCTGAACAAAGAGAAGCAGCGCAGCAGGAGAAAAGTGTCGGCCATATAGGACGCTCAATGGGGCAACAACATATAGAAGCGACGCATAGACTGCGGCCCTTGCTCCGGCAGTACGATGCACCAGAGCAAATAGACACAGCCCGGCCAAAGTGCTCAGAAATAGGCTAACCAGTCGCCCGGATAATTCAATACCGGCGAGAGGCGAGAGAGCGGCGACTAACCAA
Source organism: Chloroflexia bacterium (assembly GCA_038246925.1). Classification (GTDB taxonomy): domain Bacteria; phylum Chloroflexota; class Chloroflexia; order QHBQ01; family JADMIH01; genus JADMIH01. Next base: position 3,646 of record JBBRVL010000067.1, on the reverse strand, counting down.
GTGTAAATGGGTACTCCCGCCGATGGATCAACGGGCGCAACCCCCTCCCACGGCGCCGAGAGCGCCCCCAAGGTGCCCACAGACTGGTCAGACAGTTGCCGGGCAAAGGCAGCATGCGTCGCTTCTACCCCAAACGGTGCGTCAACTGGCGGAGAAAATCCACCTGCTGCTCTCCCACCTAATATAAGGCCAATCAGACCGAGGAGAGCAAATACTAAGCGCGGTGACCATCTAACCGAAGTGGAGCGTGTATCGGATAGGGTTGAGACATCCACCTCCTGGCGCATTGGGATTACGCGCGGTTGCGCACGCTGATCTGCAAAGTCTGGCGCGGGCTGAAGACGAGACGATGAACGCCCTCTGTATCGTTGACCGTCGGCGGTGCTCCCCACTATATTGTTACCAGAGCCAATGGGAAGCCCTCTCTGTGGCCGGGGAGTATTTACTTTTCGGTTCCGAAGCTGACCGTATATGTCATTACTGCTCGTACGCATGATTGACTCATCGCCTTCTCTGAATAAATTTCGTTCGATGTTTACCTGCCTCGCTGCAATAACAAGTGAACAGCCGATCCACTACTTTCACCGGGGTTTTCGATTACCTCTAGTCTTGCGTTCAGAACCGCAAAGCTCAATTGCCTCGGATCCGCCGCCATGCCTAGCTCTTCCGGGCTCACAGTCCCTTCAGGACTGACAAAGCGCAAACTGCTCTGACCAGTGGGTAAGTTTATAGGACCAACTCGGAGTTCCTGAAGCGCCCCAACTTTACCTGTGTAGACCTGTCGCTCCCCTTGATAAATCTGTACTGTTCGCTCGTCGCCCAGCCCAGCAATACGAAAGCTCAAGAGTATGTTCGTCTGCATCGGTGCGTGCGCAACAAGTTCTGCCTGTTCGCTCATCCAACGGAAAGAGCCATTTGGACCTACTTCCCGCTCACCCCAACCTTCCCCAACAGAGAGAAATGGCACCTGCTCTGGAAAGTCAGGAACTCTATACGCTTCCAAGAATTCATCCGAATGCACCAATTCAAAGCGCCCGCCTCCTACTTGTTTGATCGCTTCCCGCCATCGTGAGACATCGACAGCAGGTTCCACCCGGTCTGGGAGCCGCGCCTTCTGCAAGACAATATAGCGTACTTTGTAGTAAGCAAGGGCACTATTCCACGTTTCCGGGTCTGAATCGAACATGTCGCCCGCGCCATCCGCATATAGTAGCTCCTGGAATGCAGGCGTTCGCTCAATAAAAGGATGGTTGTACTCACGGGATATGTAGCCGCCGAAGATGCGCTTTTCATGCGCTGTTTGGAAGTACATACGATACGCGCCGTGCCAGTAATCGTCCTGCGGTGGCAATTCGAGTATGGAGTAATCCCCCGCCTCGCCAACCCTTTGGGTGTACCAATCAGGTACATCGGCAGAACGTTGAGGATAAGGCGCGGGAAAAAGCTCCAGTGCAATAAGCCCGGTAAAAACCAGGACCAACATTGATCCCCGCCAAGCCAGCGGCCAATGCCTCCACCAGATACGTAGCAGCACGTTCGTCCCATACCCGGCAAGTACAGCTAGACACAATGTAAGCGGCATATCGAAGCGGTCAGGGCTGCGACTGATATTTAGCAGTGGCACCTTTTCTATCAATTGGTAGGGCATAGGCAAGCTTATGGGACTGCCGAATAGCCCCCTGACCTGCTGACCGTTGACCTGAAGCACGGGACCGAGCGCAAGCAAGAAAAAGAGGAAAGCTGACCCAGCCCAGAACCACTTGGTAGGGCCACCTGCCCGCGATTTACTCGGTTGCGTGGTTGCCACCCCGGGCAAGCGGTTACGCGTCGCAAAAAGGCAAACACCCGTCAGGAAAAGGGCGGTGTACGTAAAATAGACCTCATAGCGGTTGGTGCCGAAAGGCCATTCCTGCCGGTTTTGGAACAGGTAGCCCCATAGTCGCTGGTCTTGGGGCGGCTGGAAGAATGTAAGCAGGTCTGCTGAATATCTGACAGGCTCGTCGCTTGAAGGGAGCATGTATGAGCTGGTTCGCAGCTCGCCGATGGTCGGAATGAGTATGGGCGCGACTAAAACGAGGAAAATTAGAGCCGGGATAGTCGCACGGGCAAAGACATCAAGCACGGTTTTCAGGCGAAAAGCGTTGACCCTGGTGGCCACCGCTACAGCGCGTAGCACAAGCAGGCCCGTCAAAATCAACATATACATCGTGTAGTACCAATCGATGAGGGCGATGAGGAAAAGAAAAAAGCCAGCAGGCAGCGCTGCTGTCATAAGCCATCGTCCAAAATCGGAGCGCTTCATCCACTTATCACCGTGTAACGCTTTCAACAAGAAAAGGATGTAGAAAGGCACCCACTCCAACGAGATTAGCTGCAGCAGGCCGCGCATTGTGGCGATGTGATATGCCGAGTACGCGAAGACTATACTCCCAATCATCCCGGCCCAGACGTTCCCGCTCAAGTCACGGACAAGGAGAAAGGCTCCATATCCTGCTAGCACAAAGGAAAACAGGACTATCAAGTTATAAGTAGTCGTCAAGGAGAAAACGCTCAGGAGCGGTACGGCGACCAGACCGTTGAATATATTGAGCGTATGGTAGTACAGGCTGACGGGAGTCGGGTACCAGATTACATCCGTCACAAACGGGTTCTGTCCATGCATAAGGGCATGTCTTACCCACCACAGATTCCAAAGGTTCTGGTCCCGATCCACCACTATTATTCCGGGCGTACGTGCAGGCGAACCGGGAAATAAGTTCAATACAAGAGGCCATGTGAAGAAAATCGAGAGCACGATATGAGCAGCAAACGCCCCTAAATGGGTCCTCAACACCCGCGTGGCATTCTGCCTGCGTCCGCTCTCTATCGGTGGATTCTCGGGTTTGATTTGCAATGCAGACTCCATACTGCTACAGGCATGCGCGGCTTGGATATTCTACGTAAGGTGGGTGTCCTCTGTGCCTTTATGCACACGGTTCGGCCCTCGATCAAGCGAGTAACCATGACCGTATGTGATATAATCAAAGATGCAATTTCCACTGCGTACGCGCTCTATCACTGATTTCTTTCAGCTATGATTCTCTTATATAATCCCCGCGCCACCGAATTCAAGTATCGCCTCCCGATTTCGATTCTTTCTCTCGCCGCTGTTTTCGAGGGGAAATATCCGTGGCGCATAGTTGATGGCAACCTTGATGCGCAGGCTGGCGACACCATCGCCAAGACACTGGACCAACATCCCGAAATCAAGTACCTCCTTGTTACTGTGATGCCTGGGCCCCAGCTTATGCAGGCCGTGCCGCACACTCGCGCTATCAAGGCACGCTTCCCACATGTGACCACTATCTGGGGTGGCTACTTTCCCTCCTCACATGCGGATGTAGTACTGGCCGACCCCGCAATTGATTTTGCGGTGCGATCCCAGGGTGAGATCACGATCCTAGAACTGTTAGAAGCCTTAGAGGGCGGTGGTTCTGTAGAGAAGATTGACGGCTTATCATACAAGGTGGACGGGCGCATTGTACATAACAAAGCGCGAAAATTGACCGATCCTAACGCATTGCCGCTTTTGCCTTATGACAAAGTTGACGTTCCTGCTTACTTGAAGAAGACGGTCCTGGGAGACAGGACAATCTCGCACCATTCG
>JBBRVL010000066.1:0-13157 GCA_038246925.1 Chloroflexia bacterium | reverse complement strand
GTTATGGACACCCCTCGGCAAGGCTCTAGCGCGCTTCATGGTGCGCTCTTCCAGCCATTTTAGCGTCCGTGACGATGTATCCCGGAGAATCCTCGTCAGGGCCGGTGCACAATTAGAGAAGATAACAATTAGCACCGATCCGGCCTTTCTAATTGCACCCGCTAAGGCCGATATGCAGCCACCACGGGAACGACCGCTGGTAATCTTCTGCGTGCGCCACCTATCGGACAACCACCCCGGCATAAACTTACATTATCTACTGCCTGTGAGCCTACGGCGCAGCCTCAAGCTTGGTTGGCGACCTCCCGCCGAGCGAAATGCCCACTTTGTAGAAGGGTTGGCGCGGGGCATAAGAGTTTGCACGCTTGAATTCGGTGCGGATGTTGTTTTGCTACCACTCTGGCCAGGGCGCGACGACTCGATGCTTGACGAACTGGAGCAGGCAGCGATTAGCCTGGGAGTGCCCGCGAAGCAACTGAGCAGAGCCGAGATACCGCTGGAGCCGTCGCAGGTCTCTGCGTTTGTTAGGGGGGCTGATCTGCTTGTCAGCATGCGGCTCCACGCTTTGATCTTCGGCGCTACCCATTCTGTGCCCCTGCTCGCACTGTCGTACGCACACAAGGTGAGAGGCTTGATGAGATTGCTCGGTATGGAGCGATGGGTCGTCGAAATAGAGACGTGCACCCCACCCGTCGAGGAGTTAGAGATGAAGCTGCGTATTCTCTGGCAAATGCGTGGCGAAGAAGCGCTGAGATTAGGCAGGTCAGCCGGTGTCGCACGCGCCCATGCTGAAGACGATGCAAACACCATAGCCCATCTGCTAGGTTCCCAGGCGCAGACGAGACAGCTGTAATTGGCGTAAAACGCTCTGTAGGGGTGCCCCTACAGAACATCTTCTTATTCTGTAGAGTTGAGTGCAGCTAACGTCTTGACACTCATTATGTGGTGTGCTATCTTTCGCAAGGCCTGAGCAGAAGAGTCGGGATAGGCGGTAGAGACAATATGGCGCCGGAATCTAACAACCAAACAATCGTGCCCTACACAAGCAGTCAGGTAGACCCTGAGCGAGCGAAGGACGAACTGCGCCTATCTATTGTCATCCCAATGTACAATGAGGCAACACGGATGAGCTCTAGCCTTCCTCAACTCAAGTCATACTTCGCAGGCCAGAATTATGAATACGAGTACGTCATCGTGGACGACGGCTCGACCGACCAGACCGCGAAGATGGCGCGAGACCTGTTTGCCGACGAAAAACATGTGCGAGTGCTGGAAGAACGCCCAAATCGAGGCAAAGGCCACGCGGTCAAGGTTGGTATGCTTGCCGCGAATGCTCCGGTTGTACTCTTCTGCGATGCCGATCTGTCAACACCGCCTGCTGAGATAGAAAAATTCTGGCCGTGGTTCGATAAGGGTTTCGATGTCGTTATCGGTTCGCGCAAAATGCCTGGAGCTAATATAACGCGCCACCAGCCCGCCTGGCGCGAGAACCTGGGCAAGGTCTTCACGTTATTGACAAACCTGATAGCTACGAAGAATATCTCAGATGTAACATGCGGCTTCAAGTGCTTCAAGCGCCAGGCAGCGCAGCAGCTCTTTTCACGCTCCGTAATTGATGATTGGAGCTTCGACGCGGAGGTGCTTTTCATCGCGCAGCAGCGCAAGCTCAAGATCAAAGAGGTGCCGGTGACTTGGCAAGACCAGGCAGGCACAAAGGTCCGTTTGGTGCAGGATGCATTCAGATCGCTTGTCGGGCTGGCAAAGATAAGGCTTAACTCTGCGCAAGGCAAATACAAGTAGCTATTCTGGGCTACCTATCAGCCTGTTCAGCCTCTACCAGAGCTTGCAAGCTAGGGTATTCGACTATATTGCCAGCCTCGTATCGCAGGAAGACTGGATTCGGGCCGACTTTGCCGGGGTCAGCCAACGCAGCCTCCACCTGGGCCTTGTCCTCAGCTAAATTGTAGCTTTTTATTCTGTCCCAGTCTTGGTAGAGCAAGTAAATAGCACTACCGAAGCCCGAATTGAAAAGAAGCGCGCCCTTGTAGGTCGGTGGCGGGTTCGCCATGTAGAAGGTAGAAGGCCGAGGCGGATCAGGATGCAGGCGACGAACCTGCCCCAAAATCCGGCGTGCTTCCTCGCCCGATTGCCACCAGATATCGTTGTGAATGGCCGTAAGCGCACTCCACCAGACCAGAACCAGGGCCGCCAGCGTGACAACCAAGCGCCGAGGCATCGACCCGCCGGGACGCGCTGCATAATCGTCCCACAAGCGCATCCATATTGCCGCCACCATAATACCGACCCCACGCGCAGGAACGTAGAACCATCGGTTCGCCACTGCCTGAAGGGTCAAAGCCAGCGTGATTATGGGCCAAACGGCGGCAAACAGAGCTATCTTGCCGAGCCATCGCACTAACGCGATTATTATCAAGAGGGCGGCCACAATGATAGCGAGTTTCGCTGCCAGCGGCCAGATCAGTATCTGCTGTGGCAGCCACCATGCGCCCGTCGCAAGCAGGATGTATCCTGTGATTACGTCCACCGAGCGACTAAGAAAGCCTAGCTGCTCCTCGACCCCATACATCAGCTCACCCTGGTCCGTGAAGAAGAGGTAGAGGCGCATCGCTACCATAAAGCCGCTCGCCGCGATGAAGAGGGAGTGATCACGTATAAGCCTGGGGTACAATCTAAGGTCACGCCACCAACCCTTATCACGCCTTCCGGGCCAACGCTGCCACTCACGACCAAAGACGAGGTCCAGCCAGAGACTCGCCACCGGGAGGGTTATCGCGGCCTCTTTGCCGAACATGGAAACAAATCCGAGAATACCCGCACCAAGCCACCATTTCGATGAGGCCCCCTGACGCCATCGTACAAACATCCATAGCGCTGGGAGCCAGGCGAGCGCAAAGCTGATGTCAGCCTGCCCACCCGCCCACGTCACCGTCTCGGTCTGCGCGGGGTGAACGGCAAATAGAGCCGCTGCCAGAATCGCCAGTTTTGTCCGCCCGGTTATAGCGTGGACAAGCAGTGCGGCGGAGACGATATTTACCGAATGGATAGCAAGCCTGGTGAGACGCCACCCGAGCGGCTGATCACCAAAGAGCCAGTAGTCCCCTGCCCAGATTAGAAAATTGAGCGGCCTGTACGTAGCGCGGCCAACCGGGTTGAAGAAATTGATAACTGTAGGCCAGTCCTTAGGGCGGACATAGTTATAATCATCGCCGACCCAGTAGGCATTCAGAGCAAGAGTATAAGAGGCCAACATCAGAAGCAGCGCCAGCAAAAGTCCGCCTGACCAGAGCGTGAGGCGGGGCAATCGGAAAGGTAACATCGCCGCGATTATAGCACACGGTAGCCTGCTTCGACCGACGCACACCTGACTACTAAAGCAGATGGCGAGTCCTCACCGGGAATAGTGTAGAATAAATCAGGGCACATACGGCCACACACCAATGCCAATCAACACAAACTCACCCCTCTTCTACCTCCATCTTTTCATTGCGTTCCTGACGCTTACACTACCAGGGGCCGCAATATATCTCTGCGCACTCGCCATCTGGGGGAAACCGGGGCACAGGTCCGAGAGCCATCTGCTCATCGCCGCGCCTGCGTTGAGCACAGCATTCTGGCCGCTCCTCCTGCTACTCACAACGCTATTTGGCCTCGCTCTTGGTCCTATTGCGGCCTGGTCTACTCTTGGACTCACAGGGATCGCATCTGTGCTGCTCGCCTGGAAATTGTTCCGCCCTCCTGCCGGCTCTGATGAGGGCGAGATAGGTTCAATGAGGATGCGATCACCGGGCGCGATGCCTATTGCGGCTACCTTGCTTGCGCTTACCGTGCTGTCACTAGCGTATCGACTGGGCGATATACAGGGGCTTGTGGCGCCGATGTTTGGCGACTCTGTACACCACACGCTGATAACCCAGATCATACTCGATAACGGCAGAGTGCCATCGGGGTATGCGCCTTACGTGCCGGTCGATACGTTCACCTACCACTTTGGCTTCCACACGCTGGCTGCTGTCATCGCCTGGCTGACCGGCACCAGCGCTCCCTACTCCGTTCTGCTCGTGGGACAGCTATTGAATGTAGCTACTGTGCCGCTCGCCTATTTACTCAACAGGACGTTATTCGGCACGAGGCTGGCGGGCCTGGGCGCTGCCCTGGCGACAGGCTTTATCTCGATAATGCCGGCATATTATGTCAATTGGGGGCGTTATACGCAGCTTGCCGGACAGGTATTGTTGATGGGTGCGCTCGTATTCCTGTCACGATTGCTGTCGGGCAACTGGAGGCGGAGCGATCTTGCGCTGACGGCATTTTGTGTGGCCGGCTTGATGGTCGTGCACTATCGAGTGCTTATATTCTTTGGCCTCTACGCTGTCGCCTTTGGTGCCTGGCAGATGATCGTTCACAGGCATGAAGTGGGTGGGGTGCTCAGGGCGTGGGGCCGCGGTTTTGTCGCCGTATTCCTGGGGCTGGCTGCCTCTCTTCCCTGGCTGCTCAACCTGGCCGAGAACTATTTCCGTGGCTTGTGGGGCAGGCTAGCGACGGTCACGCCTGAATACCTGCAAGAGTACAACAACATGGAGGACATCGCCAGATTCGCCGGTAGGTTCCTTCCCGCGTTGGCTCTAGCCGGGCTGCTAGCCGCTTCGTTCCATCTGGCTGTCAGATGGCGCTCTCGGACGAGCCAGGGGAGAGGGACAGTTGTGCGCGATACCGGTCTGCTCCCCCAGGTAGCGTGCTTCGTGCTGGCTTTGTGGGCCGCTCTGCTCGTCCTCAGCCTGTGGGTCAAGCCGGGTGCTATAGGCAGCTACACGGTGGCGATCAGCCTTTATATGCCCCTGGCCGCGCTGGCCGGATATGCGATCTCATGGCTGTCCGGGCAGGCAAGCAGTAGGTTAAAGCTCTCCCCGGCAATCTTCGCCGCAGGCATTTTTGTAGCAGCCGGTGCTGCTTCAACAACGGTAGGCACCAACCATGTAATCGACGCGGGCTGCTGCAGTTATCTACAGCCACCCGATCAGAAAGCCTTTGAGTGGATACGCACAAACACTCCGCCTGGCGCGACCTTCCTCATCTCCTCACAGTTCAGTTATGTCGGGCGAGGAGTGACCGCAAGCGATGGCGGGATGTGGATACCACTGTTAACGGGCAGGAAAGTCAGCATCCCGGCGCTAAGCACATGGATGGAACGTCCAATAGATCCAAAATTCTTCGACAATACAAAACTGCTTGCGGCATACACACAGCCGCTCGACGACCCTGCCCGGATTGACCCGTCAACACAACAAAGATTAGTCGGTCTGGGCATCCTAGAGTCTGCGGAGCCGTTCACCTCAACGCGAACGCTCGATGCCATGAAGCAACAGGGTATAACCCACGTCTATTCGGGCGCTCGTGAAGGTCACAGCACTCCTCGGCTGGAGATCGCGGCAATGCGGAGCGACAGTGGGCACTTCAGACCAACATACAACCAGAATGGCGTTTTCATATTTGAGGTGAATTATCAAGGCGACGCTTCACCCTAGATCGTTGTAAGCGTTGCGCCGCACTAATCGATCAGGTTATACTTCGCGTGTGCCACACCCTCTTGATACAGTGACATCTGACAGCGAAGATTATCAGGCAAGCTCAGAGGGCGCTGGCGTCAGCGATGTTCACGGCGATCACGGCGACTTGCCACCTCTCAACACAGGGCAGGCACTTTTCTACAGCAGCGGTGGTATCGCGGGCGGGCTGGTATTCACGCTGATGAACAATGCTTTGCCTCTATTCCTTCTCTCCTATACCATGCCCCAGGGCCTGCCTGCCTTCCTCAGCCCAGGCCAGCCTATCCCCGCTACGATAGTCGCCATGCTGACAAATGAGCGATCGTTCTTCGGCGGGCTGATCCAGCCGCTGGTAGGTCGGTTGAGCGACCACACACGCTCGCGCATCGGCAAGAGAAGTCCCTACGTACTTGTGGGTGGAATAGGGGCCGCACTTGCTATCGCCCTGCTGGCGTTACATCCGCCATTCTGGTTGATGGTCTTAGCAGTCACTCTGGCAGGCATCTCGCTATTCATTGCTCTCGGCCCATATAACGCCTTGCTAGCTGACATAGCCCAACCAGCGCAACGTGGGCGCATAGGGGGCATGGTGGCGCTCGCCGGGGTACTGGGCGCGACGATTTTCGCGGTGCTGTCGAGGCAGCTTTGGGACACGTCGCGCCCTCTCGTATTCCTCATTTCAGCCGCCATAGTCGCAATCTCCCTGACGGCTGTTGCCTTCGGAGTACACGAGCGCCCTAGTTTGACACTGCCTGTGCCGCGAGGCCGCGAAAAGGGCCTGTGGAAGGAAGTTGCGGCCAACAGACCTCTTGTTCGTTATGTAGCCGCGATGGCCGTCTACTGGCTTGGGGCTGGCGCGGCCGCGCCTTTTAGTACTCGGTTTGGCGTGGTGGAATTGAAGGTCCCTGAGCGCGATTCGTTCACCCTTTTACTCGTGATCGTGCTATCGACGGCGGTTGGCGCGGTTATCTTTGGCTTCCTGGCGGACCGCTTTGGCAAGAAGCGGGTCTTGCAGCCGGCGCTCGTGCTCTTCGCGGTGGCGGCGCTTGCCGGATCTCAAGTGCTGAACCTCGCCTGGGCGCTGCCGGTCATGGTGCTGGTAGGATTGGGCAACGCCGCTCCCACCGCTCTACACATTCCGTTGCTCGCTGACTTTGTACCGAGGGAACGCGCGGGCGCTCTCATGGGCTTCTCCAACATGATCTGGTCGGTTGCCCAACCTATCGGCTCTTTTCTGGCAGGTGTGCTTGTAGACGTATCAGGCTCTTACCGAGGAGTTTTCATCTTTGCGGCGGTATGCATGGCAATATCGGCCCTCGTTATGACCAGAGTGCCTGACACGACCCAATCTTAACCAACAAATCAGAAGAGAGCACACCGATGGCGTGCTCTCTTCCAGTCGTGACGATAGGGTTAGTCTTCTTCGTCGAATGCTTCCTCTTCGCCCTCATCATCCCCTTCACCACCCTCAGCATCGGAGCTTTCAGGCACAGCATAGCCGTTTGCTTCCAGAGCATCACGTATCTCGACCAGGGACTTTTGCCCAAAATTGCGAAGGTGCAGCAGATCGCTATCGTTCATCGCTAACACCTGAGCGATAGTAGTGATATTGGCCCTGCGTAGCGCGTTGGTCGTCCTCATGCTAAGGTCAAGCACCTCGATAGGGCGGTTAGTGTCATCCTCGGCGGGCGGCTCGGCTTCTTCCAGGTCAAGCTCTGACTGATCGCGGCCATAGCGGGCAACAGAGGTCGCGTACTGGGTCAAGATGGCCGCAGCCTGGCTCAACGCGTCGTCCGGCTCCAGGGTGCCGTCCGTCCATATTTCCAGCAGCAGGCGGTCGTAGTCGGTGATCTGGCCTACACGTGTGTGCTCGACAACATAATTTACGCGAGGCACAGGCGTGTACATTGCATCAACAGAAATCATGTCGGCAGGCAGGTCAGTGCGTACCTCGGCAAGACCGTAACCTCGACCCGTCTCGACAAGTAGCTCAAGCTCAAACGCTGCTCCATCACCCGTAGCAGTGGCGATAACCGCATCTGCGTCGATAACCTCCACGCCTTCCGGTAGCTCCAGGCTTGCGGCGGTAATTTCCTCACCTGCCCGCCCCTTAGCGCGAAGCGTCACCTGTACAGGCTCGGTTGAGGCCGCTGCTTCTTCACTCATCCGAAACCTAAGCTGTTTGACGTTGAGAACAAGATCAATCAGGCCTTCCTCGATACCAGGAATCTCGTTGGGATCATCAGGCATCTCACCGAGGCGTATGCCGGTCACCGCAGCGCCGACCAGCGAAGATATTAGAATGCGGCGCAGGCTAGCGCCTATTGTTGTGCCCCAACCGGGCTGGAGCGGCTCAATTCGATACCGACCATAGTTTTCACCGCCGCTATCACGCGTGATTTCAGGCAGCCTTACGTCGAACAAGGATACACCCCCAAAACTAAGTTCTAAAAATTGACAGTAGCCTTGTACTATATCATATGGGCCAACTTAACTGCAACCGGCAGTCAGGCATATTACACATGAGTTGAGCAGCAATTATTGAGTTTGGCGCAATAGCAAGGGTAGGGGCACCCCTTGTGGGTGCCCTGCTAGTGCGTCGAATACTTTGTGGATAGGGGACAGGGCACCCACAAGGGGTAATGCTGTCGCATTAAAAATCGGAACGTGCTGTAGGGGCAGGCCCCCGTGCCTGCCCTTGTCATCGCCAACAAGGGGTGCCCCTACCGAGCGTCTTCCCTACCCCTGGTCCGAGCAGCTTCATTGGGCGATCATCTTGGAATAATACGCACAAATCTGCTATAATCGGGTTTAGTACGTGCCCGTAGCTCAGTGGTAGAGCAGTTGACTTTTAATCAACGGGCCCCGAGTTCGAGTCTCGGCGGGCACACAAATATAGGATCCTCCGTCTACAGGCAGACCGGAATTCACAGCAAATTGCGTTTCCTTGTCGCACGCCGAGGTCGCACACCCTGATTCATTCTAGGCGGATCAAACGTAAGCAACCAAGCATAAACTGGCTCGGATGACCGGGCCTCTACGGTTCTCGCTACGTCGAGAGCCATTTATGTACGCTGCGCGTGAATAGAGTTCAGCACACGGTCTCTATCTATACTCTAATGACGTCCGCCGGGGGTCCTCAAGATGGAAAATATCGATCTCCTGACTGACCTGGCTCTAGCTTTGGGAGCAGCCCTGCTAGGTGGATTTGCCGCTCACCTTCTCAAACAGCCTGTTATCATCGGCTACCTGCTTGCGGGTATATTGATTGGTCCGCACACTCCCGGCCCGGTAACAAGCGTCGAGCGAGTACAAACAATGGCAAACCTCGGGGTCGCCTTGCTCATGTTTGCTCTTGGTACGGAATTCTCTATAGAAGCTCTGCAACGAGTGAGGAAGGTCGCTATATTGGGCGGCACCATCCAGATCATGCTGGTAATTGCCCTCGGTACACTGCTCGGACTCTTTCTCGGCTTTTCGCTCACAAACTCTATCTTCCTGGGTGGCGTTATCTCAATCTCAAGCTCGATAGTGATATTGAAGCTCCTGTTGCCGAAGGGTGAAGTAGAATCGATAGTCGGGCGCGTGGCTTTAGGTACAGGCATCGTGCAGGACTTCGCTACCATCGCCATGATCATAATTCTGCCTTCCTTGTCCGCCGGAATAGGAACGGAATTGCTGGCGAATGCGGGCGTGGCCGTCTTCCAGGGTGGTCTATTCCTGGCAGTGGCCTACTTGCTGGGCACGCGTCTACTGCCGCCCCTGCTGGAAATCGTAGCCCGGTTCGGGTCGCGAGAATTGTTCCTGCTCACCGTCATAGCCATCGCCTTTGGCATGGCCGTACTCGGCCACCTCGTAGGGATATCGTTTGCCCTCGGCGCGTTTGTCGGTGGCCTGGTGGTTTCGGAGTCCGAGTTCAGCAGCCACGTGCTTGATGAGATTATTCCTTTACGAGATATATTTTCCAGTCTCTTCTTCGTATCAATCGGTATGCTGGTTGAGCCGTCATTCCTCCTGGCAAATGCTTTCCCAATAACCCTGCTTGTGATGGCAATAGTGGTTGGAAAGTTTGTGATCATCTCCGTAGTTGTGAAGATCTTCGGATATGATGCTCGCAACGCGATGCGAATTGGCCTGCTGATGGCCCAGATAGGAGAATTCTCTTTTGTCCTTGCCAGCGTGGGACTGGCTCGCAACGCAATCGAACCAGGCCTGTATAGCCTGATACTGGCGGCGGCGCTTGTTACACTCTTACTGAATCCAATACTCGTAAATAACGCCCACTATCTGGTCGTACCGTTTAGAAGAGTTCTTGAACCTGTAATGAAGGAGACAACCATAGATAAGAGAGATAACAATGTACGTGTGGAAGAAACTAATGAAGAGACAAATGAGGAAAGACTCTCTAATATGAAAGGACACGTGATTGTCTGCGGGTATGGCAGGGTCGGCCAGGAGGTATCTAGGGCTTTGAGCCATAGAGGTTTCCCCTTCGCAATTATGGACTACAGCCCGACAAGGGCCGAAAGCGGACGAGACGTGGGCTACCTCGCAATACAAGCCGATGCCACTAACCCGGCGGCTCTGGAGAGCGCACGTATCGCTACCGCCAAATTGCTGGTCGTCGCACTACCTGACCTTTTCAGTGCTGAACAAGTGGTCCTTGCGGCCAAAGCAACCAATCCGAAGATCGAGATACTGACACGCACCAACGATGCGCGAGCTATACCGCACTTGAAGGCAGCGGGCGCAACCGAAGTAATTCAGCCTGAATTCGAGGCGGGCCTTGAAATGGTGCGGCAGACGCTCCGCAAATTTGGGGTCTCCTCGCTCGAAACGCAAGCCCTTACCGCCCACAGGCGGCAACAACATTACAAATAGAGGTCGCTTGCCGGTTCAGATTTATGAAAGCGATGCGAGGCAAATCCTAATGCGCATGACTCGAAGGTTTCTCGCAGTTCTTATTGCTCTTGTACTCGCGTGGCTTGGAGCATATTTTCTCACGCCGGGCCTGGCACTAGCACACGCGGAGGTCGAGGAATCGAACCCTACGGAAGGAGCCTCTGTGCCTGCGGACCTGCGGGAAATAACAATCAGGTTCACGGAAGATGTGAGCATCGACCAGTCAACTGCTCAGATCATAGGGCCAACCGGGGAGACACTGGCAGGGACTAACTCGGCGGTAGATAGAGCAAATCGCCGCATTCTACGAATTACCACTCCGCCCCTCGTTAAAGGTGACTACACAGTGAAATGGCGGGTCGTCACAGAGGACGATAATGCGATCACGAATGGGGAAATCCATTTCACCATAACAGAGCAGGTACCCACCGACAGCGCACTGAGCCTCTTACCAATACTTCTGGTGGTAGGTGCCTTGCTGCTTGCAGCAGTCCTGTATCTCATTGCCAGGCGCCGGTCAGGCAAGTGACCCGCCGCATGCGAGCGAAGATCACTACTGGTTTACTTGCCAAACGCACCGAACGCCAGGAAGAGGCCGAGACATGAGACAGCCAGCGCGGATACCATAGGCAGCCTGAGCAACAACCCACTGTTGAACCTTGCCTTGTTCAGCAGGGTTCGGCTGTAGACCATCAGCAGCCCAATGACGCTGATAACGAGGGCCAGTCCCAGGCTGAATGCGAGTATCAATAGCAGGCCAAGCGCCACCTTGCCAAACTGCACGGCTACCAGCAGCACCATCAGCGCGGAAGGGCAGGGAATGATACCGCCGGTAATGCCGAGCGCGAGAAGGCCGCCAATCGTGACCTGCTCCCCATCTGTGGGTAAGTGGGTGTGAGGCTTGCTGAAAAGTCCATGCTTGTGCGGAGTTGACTGCTCATGCTCATGTTCGTGATGGTGGTCATGATCATGGTCGTGGCTGTGGTCGAGGCCATGCTCGTGAGCATATTCATGATCGTGCTCATGACTTGAGGCAACCTGATGCGCTGTAGCCACCGAGCGTCGCCAGGCGCGGAACCGCTGAACAAAGAGGGTAACGCCCAGCAGCGCCAACAATACGCCCGAACTGAATTTCAGCCAGGGATATAGGGTCTCGGGCAGAATATAATCGGCCAGCGCCAGGACGACAAAGCCCAGCAGGAAAACCCCGACAGTGTGGCTAAAAGTAATAGTGGCACCAAGGATAAATGCATGAAGTGGAGTGCCCCGGCTGCCGACCATGTAGGCAGCAACCACAGCCTTGCCATGACCGGGAGAAAGCGCATGGGCAGCGCCCGCCAGGAATGCTACCAACAAAGCAACCAGCAAGGCTGCCGTTGGCAAATTGTCCTGGCTTATGACTGAAGTAAGCGCAAGAGTCTGCTGCTGGACCCACTCAAACTCTCCACTAAGAAAATCCGCTTGAGTCTGTTTGGTAGTGGCTGTGTTGCCTGCGCCCGGAGTTGATACGCCAGGGGCGAACTTGAAAGAGGCTGATGTAACAGCGGGTGCGCTCTTGAGCAGGTCGGGGTTGTATATGGTGAGCTTGTTGCTTTGATCGACCTCTGGCACGCTTGATTCGGTGAGAACAATGCCCACGGCAGGCGCGGCTATGACCTCGTGCCAACCGATACGCCCCACGAAGTTGTTGTCTTCATAGAAGAGCTTGCCTTCAGAAGAGGCAGGGAGCGCCGCTACGAGGTCCATCTCCAGTCGCAGAGTAGGGAGGCCGCCATTGCCAGGAGGGAAACTGAGCGCGGTTTTCTCCAAAGATAGAGCCAGGGGAGTACCATCGAGTTTGAGGCTCAACCCCTTCACCAGCTCCGCCGACTTGCGGGACGTGTAGGCTTCGCGCTCGGCTGGGGTGGGATCATCTCCCCTGTTAGATGTGATGGCGCCAAGCTCCTGGAAGGCTGGTATCTCGGCCATATCTACAATGTACAGGATACTTACCTTATCTGCCGATACCGTGAGAGCACTGTACTTATTGACGCTGAAGTTGCCCATGGGGTGAGCGGCGGCGGAGCGCGGGCTTGATATAAAGACAAGAGCGGTAACGGCAAACAGCACAAGGGCCAGACGAAGGATCGGCTTCATAACGCTCCTTACTTGCCCAGCTTATCAAGAATCTGCCTGGCCTCAGGGGCATAGCGGATACTGAAATGCGGGTTGATATCGATGGCCTGCTGGAGGCTGGAACGCGCCGCTGCTTTGTCCCCCAGCCCTTCCTGTATCATGCCCAGGTGGTAATAAAAGAGAGGGTTTTTGGTTCCCAGGCGCATTGCATTCTTCTCGGCTTCTAGGGCTTCCTGGTTGCGCCCTGCCCGGTAAAGGGTCCAGGCCAGTGTGTCCTGGGTATGAATATCGTTCCGGCTCTTCGCGGCCTCCGCAATCAGTGTGACTGCCTGGGGCGTATCGAGCTTGTAGTCGGCAAGAAAGGCTGCCTTCTCTGCACCCACATCTACGCCGTTGGTCTCGAAGACCTTGAAGATGTATTGCACAAGGTCATATTGTTCTTTTGCAGCCGATGCTTCGCCCTGCTGAGCGTACAGATCGCCTAACGCCGTGAGGTACTGCGGAAGCGGTACGATTGTGACGGACTGCTTATACAGCTTGATTGCTTCGTCCGGCTTACCCTGCGCCCATCTTACC
>JBBRVL010000065.1:0-13197 GCA_038246925.1 Chloroflexia bacterium | reverse complement strand
TATAGGCTATCCCATACTGGGCGACCCCGTGTATGGCAAACGCACCCTCAAAGATGCCTCCGCGCTCGGCCTAACGCGCCAGTTCTTGCACGCCCACAAACTAGGGTTTACACTACCGTCGTCGGGCGAGTGGGTGGAGTTTGTCAGCCCATTGCCTGAGGATTTGCAGGGGGTGCTGGAAAGGCTTGAGGCAAATAAGGAATGTTCTAACCCGCTTTGATCGACTCTGCGTATTCTTCCTTTGTTCTTGGCTGCGGCAGCGGCCAGCCTTCTTCGTTGTAAGTCTCGATGGCAAGTTCCACAACAGCCTTTATTTCTACCAGGGCCTGTTCTGGTGTATCCCCAAAAGCAGATAGGCGTGGAAACTCAGGGGAGAGGGCAATGTAAGACTCGTCTTCATCGCTCCAGAATACGTTGAAGCTGTATCTATTCGTCGGTTTTTGCATAATCTTCGCTCGGCAGTACCATACAAGAGCTATGACTTAGGATCAATCGTTAGCCCATAGTGTTATAATAACTCATTCGAACGAATGTAGTGATTGCAGGAACCTCTATATGATCTTTCACGTAACTCTTGACCACGCTGAAGACGGGTGGGTAGTCGCCGAATGCCCCGCGCTGCCGGGATGCGTCTCGCAGGGCAAAGATGAGAAGGAAGCGCTGGACAACATAAAAGAGGCTATCGTTGCTTGGCTGTGGGCTGAAGACCAAAAAGCAGTTGCTAAATTGTCACAAGATAGCCAACAGCAACCAATTGTTGTAGCTATCTAGTACATGGGGAAGCTAGGTAACATTTCAGGTAAGGAAGCAGTCAAAGCATTTCAAAAAGCCGGTTGGCAACCGATAGGTCAGGTCGGAAGCCATATGGTACATGCTATAATATCGCATTCCAATGTTGCTAGCCCTCAGGGAGAACAGTCATGGTCTTTCACCTAACCCCTGAGCCACGCTATCGCTCGGTTATTTATCAGGCTGCTACCTAACATTGATCGCAGATAAAGCAAGGGTTATCTCATTATGCCCAAGCCGTCAATTGTCGTTACTACTATTTTACTACTGTGCTCGTTGGCCGGAACCCCGTTGCTGACGGCCTGTGACCTCACGCCTGCAAGTTTACCAAGCGCGACTCCTACAGTAACAGGGCTACCCAATCCCGCAGCTACGCTTACCGCTTCCAGCAACTCGCCGCCATCAACCGCAGAGCAATATTATGACCGTGGGAGAGCATACTCTCTCTTGGGAGATAACGACCATGCCTTAACGGACTTTGATCACGCTATCAAACTCAAGCCGGATTATGATAAAGCTTATCACGGTCGAGGCATATCATATGGGAGAAAGGGTGATATTGATAATGCAATTTCTGACTTCAACCAGGCAATCAAACTTAATCCAGATTATTTCCAGGCTTACAGAGATCGCGGTGTTGCTTTTCACCAGAAGGGAGAGTTTGACCTTGCTCTCAGGGACTACAACAGAGCCATTGAGCTTAACCCGGAATATCCTGAGGCTTACTTTCACCGAGGGGTAACATACTCCAAGAAAAAGGAGTATGACATGGCTATAGCCGACTACACAAGGGCTATCATGCAGCAACCTGATTATTGGCAGGCCTGGCATAATCGCGGCTACGCCTACAACCAGATAAGTAAATATGCTCTAGCTATTGCCGATAGCACGCGAAGCATTGAACTGAACCCCAAGGATGGTGGCGCATATGGCAACCGAGCATTTGGCTACCACAATGTGGGCAACCCTGACCAGGCAATCGTAGATGCGACAGAAAATATTCGATTACAACCTGAAAATGATTACGCTTACTATGTACGTGGCTTAGCCTATATAGCAAAACGCGACCATGAACTCGCTCGTGACGACTTCAAGCAAGTGTTAGTATTGACTCAAGATGCCGAGATGCTAGAGAAAGCAATTAAGCAGTTAGTAGTACTGAAACAGAATTAGCCTGCCGCAGGCTATATAGACCACCCCGACCTCAAGAGCCACCCATGCGCGTACTGATCACCGGCTCTAGCCTGGCGGTACACTTCCCCACACGTTCGCTAATTTACACAAGCGTGTGGCTGCTTGACCTATAACCTCTCTGCGCAGTACTATTCTCCCATTGATATGACGTAGTAGCCGGTTATATACTCAGGAATAATTGTCGTAGTTACCGGCCCGTGTTGCTGCGGAAGCGGCACATGTGCTTCTAAGAATGGGAGACCACACAAGGCCTATGGCTAGGCTATATAACTTCCTTATCCGAGCGTGTTTCTTGATGGCGCTGGCTGTTGTATTGCCTGCGTGCAGTTGGTCGTCTGTCCCGAGGTCGTCCGAAGATTATTACAAGCAGGCGCTTACCCTGTTATCCAATAAGGACTATGACGGAGCCATTACACAGCTCAATAAAGCCCTGAGGCTCGATCCTACTCTGGCCGAGGCCCTCAGCGACAGGTGCTTCGCTTATGTTCAGAAGGGCATCTATAACCGGGCCATAGCCGATTGCGATGATGCCATCAAGCTCAAGCCCAAGATGGTACGACCTTATATACATAGGGGCGCTGCCTACAGTGGCAAAGGTGAATTCTACTCAGCAATAGATGAGTTTGATGCAGCAATAAAGCTCGATCCAGAAGCGCAAGAAGCCTATCACCAACGCGGCAATGCTTATTATGCCGAGCAAGAATATGACTACGCCCTCGAAGACTTTGACAAAGCCCTCGAGATTGTACCTAAAGATCAGGCGGTTAATACAGATCGCGGTTGGACCTACGTCAAGTTGAAGGAGTTCGATCTCGCTTTCAAGGATTTTGATAACGCGTTGAAGTTCGACCCCAGTTATGTGCCCGCGTTAGATGGTCGCGGATGGGCATATTACAACAAGGGCGATAGTACTAAGGCTCTCAAGGACCTGAACAGGGCTATTGAGTTAGACCCCCGTTATGCCTCTGCATACAATAACCGAGCGGTTGTCATCGAAACTCAAGGCGATATTGCGCGTGCTCTGGAAGGTTATAACAAGGCTATCGAGCTGGATCAGACATCTTTTTACGCTTTCTACAACCGCGGCCGGATATACATTTCGTTGGGCAAACATGATGCAGCCATCTCAGATTTCACCCAGGCTCTTGATTTAGCCTATTTTGAAGACGACGACACTCAGGCCGACATATATTTCTACAGGGGCGTCGCCTACGTGGGGAACGACGGCTGCGATTGCGCTATTAAAGACTTCGATTGGGCCATAGAGCTCAAGAGTGATTTTTATCAGGCCTATACCTGGCGGGGCATCGCCCACGCAAGCAGGCTTGATTATACTCAGGCTATACAAGACTACGACCAATCTATCAAGATACACACGGACAACACCTGGGCGTATTCGTTCAGGGCTGTTGCGTACGCGGAAAAAGCCGATTTCAAGCGGGCGCTCGAAGATGTCAAGAAAGCCTTTCTCTGGAGCGGGACGGCAGACACGGAGGTCGCCTATCTCGCGCGGGGAATGGTGCTCGCTCTGCAGGGTGAGAAACAAAAAGGGCTTCACGACTTGGGTATAGTAGTTGAGTTGAGCCGCGACCCGTGGCTGCGCCTTCAGGCACAAAAGAAGATGAAAGCACTGGAGAATTATTAGAGCGTGGGCGCTGTGCTATACTGACTCCTGATCATTTTCAGGGGATCATATAGATATGCGTATACTCATAACAGGCTCCAGTGGTCAAATCGGCACCAACCTGGCGCTGCGGCTCCTTGATGAGGGGCACAGTGTCTTTGGCGTGGATAAGCGGCTCAATACTTGGACCAACCGCTTTCCATATTTGCTGCAAGACTTGTCGAGCAACTATCCAGCCTATGAGCAGGGGATAGGCGGTGTTGAGTACCCGCCGTGCGACGTGGTGGTTCATCTGGCGGCCCACGCGAAGGTGCATGAGCTTGTGCGGCACCCACACCGGGCCATGGAAAACATCACCATGACCTATAACGTGCTTGAGTATTGCAGGCTGGCCGGGCTGCCTATTATCTTCAGCAGCAGCCGCGAAGTGTACGGCGACATCCACCGCTACATCGAAGACGTTGACCAGCGACCGGAGTCGATGGGCGAGAGCACGGCCCATTTCGCGCTCACAGAGTCGCCCTACTCGGCCTCCAAGATAGCGAGCGAGGCGCTGATTTACTCGTATGCCAGGTGCTACGACCTCAAGTACATTGTCTTCCGCTTCTCGAACGTCTATGGGCGGTACGACAACGACATGGAGCGGATGGAGCGGGTCATCCCTCTCTTTATCCACCGCATGGCAAACGACGAGCCGATCACTATCTATGGCGAGAGCAAGGTGCTCGATTTTACCTACATAGACGACTGCGTGAGCGGCATACTATCGGGCATATTTGGGGTGCATGAAGGTAGGGTGACCAATCAGACTATTAACCTCGCGTATGGCCGGGGCAACACGTTAGTCAATATGGCACGGCTGGTCGGGGAGGCACTAGGCAAAGAGCCTGCTATTACTATCGAACCCTCTCAGGTGGGGGAAGTAACGCACTACGTGGCAGACATTACAAAAGCGCGGGAACTGCTTGGATATGAGCCACAAGTGCCATTGGAAGAAGGTATCGAGCGTGCGGTAAAGTGGAACAGGGAATGGATGTCGAGGTCAGGAGGGCAAGAATGAAGACAATAGGCGTTCTCGGCGGCCTCGGTCCTCAGGCGACGATGGATTTCGAGCAGCGAATACATCAGGTAGCTCAACGGCTCATTCCCCAGCAAGCTAATTCCGTCTACCCGGCAATGGTGGTCTATTTCCACCGATTCCCGCCTTTTCTGGTCGAGGACGGTTTCACTCCCGTTCTCCCATTGCATATCTGACATGCGCCTACTCGATGCTGCCAGAAAGTTCGCCGGGTGGGCAGATTTCATCGTTATTCCGTCGAACGCCCCCCACTTCTTTCAGGATCGGATAGAGGAAGTATCAGGTCTCAAAGTCCTGAGCATGATCGATATTACCTTGCAGGAAGTGCAACGCAGGCAGATCAAGAAGGTTGGCGTCATAGGGATGGGCGAACCGAGGGTATACCATATGCCGCTCGACCGCATGAGCATCCCCCATGTGACCATCACAAGCGAGCTTCGTGACAGGCTGGACAAGTCTATATTGTCCGTCATGGCAGGCACCGATGGCCCACAAGAAGAGGCAATCGCACAAGAGGCGCTGGCTGTGCTGAGAGCGCAAGACGCCGACGGGATCATCCTCGGCTGCACGGAAATACCTTTGCTCCTTAAAGAGCATGCACACGCGCCTAACCTGATCAACCCCTTAGAGTTACTGGCGGAAGCCGCAGTACGGTACGCCATCACGTAAGTAAGAATTCGTAACTTAGCCAGAAGCATAGGAGGGTGGTTATGTACGACGCCATTGTTGTAGGCGCTCGCTGTGGTGGGTCGCCCACGGCCATGCTACTGGCGCGCAAGGGCTATAAAGTGCTTTTGGTGGACCGGGCTACTTTTCCAAGCGACAGTATGCGCAACCACGTCATCCGGCACAAGGGCGTTGTGCAACTGCACAAATGGGGTTTGCTCGATAGGATCATTGCCTCCGGCTGTCCACCTATCATCAAGCATACGATGGACCTGGGCGACTTCCCGTTGGCGGGGTATGCTCCTCCGGGTGACGGAGTTACGGCTGAGTACGGGCCTCGGCGTTTTGTGCTTGATAAAATCCTGGTGGATGCAGCAGCAGAGGCAGGAGCCGAAGTGAGAGAGGGTTTCTCTGTACAGGAACTACTGATGGAGGATGGTCGTGTTATTGGCATCAAGTGTAAAGCTAAAGGCGGCGCGGTGGTCACCGAGCGTGCCCGCATAGTTATCGGGGCTGATGGTCAGCACTCGATGGTGGCACGCAGCGTGGGGGCTGAAACGTATAGCGAGCAGCCTACCACTACCTGCGGTTATTATAGCTACTTCAGCGGGATCGACTGCGAGGGTATAGAGGTCTATTTAAGGGACCGGCCTGCTTTCTTGCTGGCTTATGCGACGCACTACGGACTGACCTGTGTCGCAACCCAGGTCCCAATCGAGCAATTCCCAGCCTTCCGAGAGGATATCGAAAGGGCCTTCATGGAGAGGATGGAACTTGCGCCCGAATTGGCGGAGCGGGTAAAGGGCGGTAAGCGCGAAGAGAGGTTTCTGGGTAGCGCCGATCTGCCGGGCTTCTTCCGTAAGCCTTATGGTCCAGGTTGGGCACTGGTGGGCGACGCGGGCTATCACAAAGACCCAATCAGCGCGCGAGGTATATCAGATGCTTTCCGCGATGCCGAATTGCTGGCTGAGGGTATTGATGCGGGCTTCTCAGGAAAGAGACCGTTGGATGAAGCCCTGGCCGACTATGAAAAAGAGCGCAATGAGGCAGCCGCGCCTGAATATAATGAGACATGCGAATCGGCCACTTTCAGGCCTATACCGCCAATGGCCTATAAGATCAGGGAGGCTGTGCGGGGCAACCAGGCGGAGATAGATCGCATGATGGGGGTAGCCGGGGGAACAATACCATCTGAAAAGTTCTACTCTCCTGAGAACATCCAGAGGCTTTTGAAGGAGGCACGGCAATAGATGGTTGGAAGTAGTAGCGGCTGTATGAGCATAGCTCGCGTAACCACAAGCGAGACAGGTCGTTATATTTACAGAAGAGAATACGCAACCTTGCGACGAAGCGCGGATAATAGATGAATGGTTGGGGCGGGCGCAGGTCCACCCTATTTTTGTGCAGATGAAGAATAGAATCAGACTGAATAGAATGGCGGCGCTGGTCTTGCTGTTGCTGGCGGGGTTCGGTAGCTGTTGGGAAACGAATAGCTACGCTCAAGTGGGAGGGCGTTTTTACCCGGAGACGGGCAAGACGCTCGCACCGGAATTTGTCGCCTATTACGATACCAAAGGCGGCCTGCCGCTCTTCGGCTATCCACTTACTGACGCGGAGGTAGAAGGCGGGTTCAAGGTGCAGTATCTCGAACGGGCGCGTATCGAGTACCATCCCGAAAACCGGGGTACTCCTTACGAGGTGCAACTTGGCCTTCTGGGAAGCATCCTTAACGAAGGGCGGCGATTCGACCTTGCGCTTTCATCGGTCGCTTCTAACGCTCCGGGCAGGGTCTATTTCCCTGAGACCAAGCATACACTCTCCAGCCAGTTCCTAGCCTACTGGCAGAGACATGGAGGGCTGGCCCAGTTTGGCTACCCGATCTCCGAGCCTGTAGAAGAGAGCGGTGTGCTGGCTCAGTATTTCCAGCGCAACCGGTTCGAGCTGCACCCGGAGAATACGGGCACCGATTTCGAGGTACTGCTTGGTCTCCTCGGGCGCGAACTGCTGGCCCAAAGGGTGCAGGTGCGGGAAACCACCATCAGCATACCGACCTACGGCTACGAGCAGGGCTTCGTTTTCCCATCGGGAGATGCCCTGTCGCCGTACCCACGCCTTGACCGCTCTAAGGTGGGGCCGCTTGCGCCGCGCAACTACCGGCTTATCGTGATGGAGAACAAGTATATCAGGCTGAGCGTGCTGCCCGAGCTTGGCGGCAGGCTCTATGAGGTTATATACAAGCCGACCGGGCACAATGAGCTTTACCGTAACCCGGTTGTGAAGCCTTCGACTTTTGGGGCGAGAGGGTGGTGGCTGGCGGCGGGCGGGATGGAGTGGGCCGCGCCTACCGATGAGCACGGCTTGATGGAGTATATGCCCTGGACACCTACTGTAATACATAACACCAACGGCGGCGCAACCATCAGCCTGACAGCTAACGACAGGCTCACGGGTATGAAGGTGACCGGAAATGTTACTCTCAGCCCGGAAGAGGCAGGTTACACGATCTCAGTGCGAATGCAAAATCCCACGTCAAGGGCGCAGCGCGGGCAATTATGGACCAATGCCATGCTCGCGCCGGGGGGCACAAACCGAGTTCTACCAGGCACGCGCTTTATTGTGCCGCACACAGAAATGGTTGTACACAGCACCAGCGACCCTGGCCTACCAGCAGAACGTGGGAAGGTGAAGTGGCCTCTAAATGAAGGGCGTGATCTATCAGATACCTCTACCTGGAAGGGCTGGCTGGGGGCGTTCGCAATGCCGGGCGCTCAACGCGGGCAATTCGCCGCGATATATAGCCCACAGGCTGACGAGGGAATGGTCAAGACGTTCAAGGGCGCAGAGATGCCCGGCTTGAAGATATTCGGTTTCGGACCTGATTTCGACCCGCATATCTACACAGACGACGACTCCTCTTACGCCGAGCTATGGGGCGGGGCCACTCCTACATTCTGGGATTACGCCAGCGTAGCACCCGGAGCTTCTATCGGTTGGATCGAGAGGTGGCAGCCTGTGGCGGGCCTCGGCGGTATCGGCGTGGCGAGTGCCTGGGGTACAGCAACAGTTGGCAATGGCGAGGTACGCATATTGCCTGCGAAGCGGCTCGAAGGCGCTACGCTGATGGTGCGCAGGTCGTCAGGCGAGGTAGTGAGACAGGTTTTTGACGCATACCCGGAGCAGGCTGTATCCGTGCCTGTCACAGGCTCTATTGTCGAGATAGAGGTGCTTGCGCCAGACGGCAAGAGCCTGTTGAAGGGGGCTGTTCAGCAGACTGTAGCGACTGGGGATAACTAAGCCCAGCGCACATATCTGCATGCCGCTAGCCTAATCGAGAGGTGAATCCAATGAGCAGGGTAAGGGTAATCCACGCACCAGGTGATGGAGAACTTGCTATCGACTCATCTACATCACGTTGGCAGCAGGTAGGGATGGGGGTGCTGATAGTGCTGCACCACATCCTTGCTTTTGCTCCCATGCTTATTGTTCTGGCACTGTATGCAGCATCGTGGCGTGCTGAAGGTTTAATTGGACATTGGCCCCAGCCCTCGATCGATGATCCTTGGTACGGAATGCCAGATGATGTGCTTTATAAGGTTCTGTATTTATCAGTGATTCCCCTTATGATGTACTGCATAGTAAGTGGGATTGGCTTTCCAGCGTTTACACTGGTGCTATGGCACAAATACCCGTTTCTCTGGAATCTTGTCCTAATAGCCATGTTTGTGGGTGGCTTAATCCTCATTATGTCTAACCCAGGGCAGCGCTTCACTTGGTACATGGACTAGAGCCTATCCTTAATTAACTTACTCAAGCAGATTTGCTGAGCATGATTTGCCTGACGCAGCGGACTACTCGGGGCTATTTCGGTAATTGCGCTGTATCCAGCACGTAGATAGTCTCGTTGTTCGGCAGTAAGCCACTACCTTTTGTTTTATCTACATCCTCGAATGAGCCTCCTGCCTGCCAGGCAAGTGCGTGCTCATTCAGGACCGGAGGGCTAACTCGCTCCCCGTTGTTTTCCAGCAATACTTGTCGTCTTTGCACTTGGTCCCATACCCGAATGGGATAAAGCACCCAGGTGACTAGTCGGTCGCTCATCCGCAGCCCGCGATAGCTTATCCCTATCCCTCCCCACTCGTTGGCGGCTATGTGTTGCTGATTTGTTTCGTTCAAATCTGACAAGAAAAGATCGCCACTCATACTAGACCAGCTAAACGCGTTCTCATAGAGAGCAATTCGTTGCGGCGCTTTGGGTGCATCGAGCGTCTTCCTTTGCTGGGTCTGCAAGTCCAGCAGCACCACAGACCCTTTATAAGGTGTAGTTCGTATATCTTCCTGGGCTGGGTACTCGACCCAACCGACATGGGGCCATGAAATTGTGGGGCTGCCGCCACTGGTGCTGAGAACTGATACTGTGCCGGTTGCCAGGTCCGCGATTTTAACGGTGACAGGCGACCCACTATAATAGTTATCATCCTCTGAGGGTTCGGTCCAAATTACAAAACCGTGATCCACTCGCGGCTTACCGTATGCCGACCCCATGTGCCGATTCGGGTCTTCAGGTGTCGTGGTTATTGTGGAGGATTGACCACTCCTGGTGCTGTATGCTTTGATAGCATAAGTCTCCTGCCAGACCACCCACTCGCCATCCGTCTCCGCTCCAAAGTCGCTGATAGCCATCATATAGTTATAGCCGCTCGGCCCACTGTATCTGGCTATTTCGGTGGTCTTTTTACTTTCTACATCGACCAACGCCAGGCTACTATCCTCCTGACTTCTCGTATCACGTGGCGTTATAGAGGCAACTATGAACTTTGCATCGGGGGCCACCGCGTATAAATTCATCACGTGCTGCTCGTCAACCGCCGTGGGGATTTTCTCTATCTTCAGTCGAGTACCCCAGGCAGAGGTTATAGGTAATGATATGATTGGGTTGGCCGGGTCAGTCGGTACTGGCGAAGGGAGGATCTCGGAGTAGTTTTCGCTTGGCATGGCCTGCGTCTCCTGGGTAGACCAGGTAGAGGTCGGTGGGGGAAGCACCTCGGTGTTGCCCATAGTCGGAGCTGCAAGAATGGTAGGCTCAGAGGGAGGCGTAGAGGTAGGCAATCCTGTCTGCGAGGCGGGTGAGCATCCCACAGCAGACAGCACAAGCAGCATTCCCTGTAGCCACAGAATAAATCTTCTAGTTGACATGGCTGTAGCTCCTGTCGATACATAAAGTTCTGAAGAAAGAGAACTCGATTAGAGCCTATGATAACACGAAGTAAAATCGCTCGGTGCACAGCCTAGTCGGGTAAGCAAGGCGATTGCACCCAAAATTGAGCACTAATCTACAGTAGAAGCGAACCAGGCCAGTATTGTCATTCTGAATGCTTTACTAACGAAAATGTGTCAGTACTGCCAGCGTCTCGCTGGCACTTTCTGATTAGTGGCCTGCCAGCGAGACGCTGGCGGTACGGCGGTACATGTCGAAACTTTGTTAGCAAGGCACTGAACGAAGTGAAGAATCCGTACCAGAAGCAGCTCTAAGAAGACGGATTCTTCACTTCGTTCAGAATGACAAAGGTAAACGAGGGATGATACGAATAAACTGCTATCTTTCCCTACCTGACATCTTCTAACTATTTCTTCCCGTAATATTCCCGCGCATATTCCTGCACGGCTGCGAACGAGGGACGCTTGGTTCCATCCCGGCGGAGCAGGCCCCAGCCTATGCGCTCATCGGTTGGGTCGGGCGCGACGTTGGGTAGGGCGAAGTTTAGCTGGAAGAGGAACATCGGCCCCATCCAGGGGTAGCGCTCGCGGCTCATGCGGAAGGCGCGGCCTATGTAGTCGGCCTGCTCCTGTTCGCTCGTCTGGGAGGCGAACTCGAAGCCGGGAGGGGGCTTCTCCATGCTCATCCAGCCGAACTCGGTGGGCCACATCTGCTTCTCTGCGTCCCCGTTCTCCACCATCACCTGCCGAAGCTGCTCGACCCGACGGAAGTAGAAGCTGGGGTGGTTATTCCACCCTGGCCCAGGGCCTGGATTGTCGGGCCAGAAGTTATCCGGTGGGTTGGCATTGGAGCCTGGGTGGACGCCCAGTACATCGAAATAGCCTTTCAATTCTCCGTTGTTATAGCTGTAGAGCCTCTTGAGAAAAGTTACATCGTCTACAGCTTCAAAGGCGTCGTTTTTGCCGTTGGGAGTCAATGCTCCGGCTATCACCACCGCGTTGGGGTCGGCCGACTTTACCCCTGTATACCCGGCTTTGAGAAGCCCGGCGTAGCGAGAGGCTGATACGTACTGCCCACTCTCCCGCAGGAGGTTAGGCTCATTCCATATCTGGTAGCCTGCTACTTTCCCCTTGTAGCGCGCTGTGACAATGCTCATGAACTTACCGAAGTCGGCGGGATCATTTGGGTAGCCAGGGGCTGCGCTCGAGGCCCACGGAGGTGAATGAACGGGGTGAAGGATAATATTTACACCAGCCTTGCTCAGTTCGTCCACAGCACGGTCTATCTTGTCCCAGCGGTACTTGCCCTTCTCGAACTCTATCTGGTACCAGGATAGCTGGTGCAACGCCCACTTTGTTCCCAATTCACCAATCCAGCTAATTACCGGCTTGGGGTCCTGGTCGTAGATCCAGACATTCAGACCAGGTGCGGCTTGCGGTCCTGCCAGGAGAGGGTAATGCTGCGGGTTGGACGAGATGCCAACCGGACGTATGCCAACCGGACGTATGCCCTGAGCAGAATTGTTAATCTTAGCCTTGTAGACCTTGTCATAGCGGAACCTACCTAGCTGGGAGAGAAGCATATCGTAAGGCGGCTTGTTCTCCGGGTGCATCTCGAACACAGCACGCTCGAAGTACTGCACACGGTAGGTCTTCCCGTCCAGGTCGCTCTTCTCGGTGAACTCTTCGGAGATGGGGAACCCCTGTTGAGCAAGCCCACCGTTTTTCTGCCAATAGTCGAGGAACTTGCCACCTACGCGCTTGCCTGTCTCTTTGAACAGGATTGAGCCTGCTGTGGTATTAGCTTGCTGGCCTGAAGCGCCGTTGGGGTACTTACGCTTGTATTCAAAGTTACCTAACAAGGAGAGGAGTACGTCATACGGCGCTTTGTTTTCGGAGTGAAGCTCAAAAACAGCCCTCTCGAAGTACTGGACGGTGTAGAACTTGCCGTCAGAATCGGAGCGCTCCTGCATCTCCTCAGAGATGGGGAAGCCTTGCTGCGGCAGACCACCACGGCTGCTCCAATAATCAAGATATTTTCCGCGAACACTTTTCCCCGTTTCTCGAAAGGTGCTGGACGCAGCAGAGGCGGGGGCCGGATTGGTGCCGGCAGGGGCTTCAACGACTATTGTGCCTTGCATCTGAGGGTGCCACTCGCAGAAGTAATGGTAGATGCCGGGGCGTGTGAACGTGAAGTGTGCGCTATTCCCGGCGGAGAGAACAGGGGAGACATAAAGCTCGGGACCCTGGTCGATAGCGATATTATGGGTGTCATTGTCACGGTTCGTCCAGGCGATTTCAGTCCCTATTGGTACTTTTAGATTACCAGGACCGAACGAATAGTTTCGTATCTCAACGCCTGTTTGTTCGGAGGGCAGAGGCCGGAATGCAAACAGGGAGATCGAACTGCTCACCACCGCCAATGTGAGCAGGAAACTTAACCACCTTGAAGAACCCAGGTGCTGTAGCTTACGCATACGATTTACTCCAGGGGCGGCGCGTAGTGTTGAAGGAGCGTCGTCCGACTATAAAGTTGTGTATCCCTCAGCAGAAGCCCACATGAGCCAACTTCGAGAATAAGCCTATATACGATCCATACGAAAAGAGTTACGGTCTGTACTCAGTGTATATT
>JBBRVL010000064.1:0-13311 GCA_038246925.1 Chloroflexia bacterium | reverse complement strand
GGCGCAGGCGTTTCCGGCTATCAACACGCAGATTGAGAACGCGCAGCGAGGTGGACGGGGCAATTCCAACCAATTCAACCTCCGGGATGGGCTCAACCTCGACAAGCGGATAGGCACTCATTTCAGCGTGCTTGGGGCGGTCTTGTTGCTGTTGATCGCTGCCGGGTACTGGCTCGACAGGTTCGGCCTCCTCTTCGCTTCACACTCGGTAGCCGACGGCGCGAGCTATACGGACGTAAATGCTCGCCTTCCAGCCCTTTACATCATGATGGTGGTGGCAGTAGTGACGGCCGTGCTGTTGTTGGTGAACGTCAGAGTGCGCACCTGGAGGCTGCTGCTTGGGGCGGTCGGGATATGGCTGCTGGCATTGATTCTGGTGGGTGGAGCGTACCCGGCGTTTGTGCAGCAGTTTGTAGTAAATCCGAGCGAGTACCAGAGCGAAAAGCCGTACATTGAGAACAATATCGCTGCCACTCGCCGGGCGTTCGGCCTCGATAAGTTCCGCGAGAGGCAGGTACCCGCTGTGGGGGTGGTTACGCAACAGCAGGTCGCCGAGAACCGCAATACGATAGATAATGTCCGGCTGTGGGATTACCGTCCTTTGCTGGCTACTTATTCGCAACTGCAAGAAATCAGATCGTACTATTCGTTCGGGCAGGTAGATATAGACCGCTACACAATCGGTGGCAGGTTGCGGCAGGTGATGTTGTCGGCGAGGGAGCTGAACTCGGGGGAGCTGAACGAGCAGGTACGGACCTGGCAGAACCAGCATATTGTATATACGCACGGATATGGGGCGGTGGTATCGCCCGTGAACGAGATTGAGGGGGAGGGGCTGCCGAGGCTGCTGGTGAAGGACATCCCGCCGGTAAGCAGCGTACCGGAGTTGGAGATTACGCGTCCGGAGATATATTATGGGGAGCAGGCGGACGAGTATGTATTCGTGAACAGCACGGAGGAGGAGTTTGACTACCCCCTGGGCGACTCGAACAAGCTGACACGATACGCGGGGAAAGGTGGGGTGGAGCTATCGAGCTTCTTCACACGGCTGCTTTTCGCGGTGCGGTTCGGGGATGGAAACCTGATGCTGACGAATTACATTACTCCTGAGACGAGGGTGCTGTTCCACCGGAATATCCACGATTCCGTCAGGCTGCTCGCTCCATTCTTGTTGTACGATGACGACCCCTACCTGGTTATCTCAGAGGGGAAACTTTACTGGATACAGGACGCTTATACACATACCGACCGCTACCCGTATGCCTCCTCGTATAACGGCGCGATCAATTACATACGCAACTCGGTAAAGGTAGTAATAGACGCATACGAAGGAACCACGACCTTCTATGTGGCGGACGCGACGGACCCGCTCGTGAACGCCTATCAGGGCATTTTCCCCGCGCTGTTCCGCGATATTGGGGAGATGCCCTCGGGATTGAGGAGCCACATACGTTACCCTGAAGAGATAATGAATGTCCAGGCGCGGATGTATGCGACTTTTCATATGACCGACCCATTTGTGTTTTACCAGAAGGAGGATGTGTGGGACGTGCCGTTCGGCGCTCATGCTCAGAATACCCAGCCGCTTGAGGCGTATTATGTGAATATGTCGCTCCCCGGTGAGGAAATGGAGCAGTTTATGCTGATTTTGCCTTTCACGCCTGCCCAGAAGGACAATATGATCGCATGGATGGCAGCGAAGAGCGATGGGGCGGAATATGGAGAGGTGGACGTGATACGCTACCCGAAGCAGCAGCAGGTATTCGGCCCGAAGCAAATCGAGGCACGGATCGACCAGGACCCGCTTATTTCGCAGCAGCTTACGCTCTGGAATCAGAGCGGGTCCAATGTGGTGAGAGGGAATTTGCTGACGATACCGATATCAGATACGGTGTTGTACGTGGAGCCGCTGTTTTTGGAGGCAAGCTCGAGCAGTTTCCCGGAGTTGAAGCGTGTGATAGTGGCTACGGGGTCGAGCGTGGGGATAGGGAGCGACCTGCAGAGTGCATTGGATGTGGCGTTCAAGGTGAAGCCGGGGACGATAGTGGGAGTAGACGATCCGCAACCTGTGGGAACGCCGGTGCCTGGGGAGACGAGGACACCGCGGCCAGGGATAACGCCGTCGACCGGAAGTGCGGCGGAGCTTACGCAATCGGCGTTGGGGCACTACGAGCGGGCGCAGGAGGCGTTGAGGGAGAATGACTGGGGAACATATGGGCGGGAGCTTGATGCGATGAAGGGGGACCTTGATGCGCTGGCGCTGTTGACCGGCGTTCAAACGCCTACGCCTGGGATTGCGCCTGTGCCTATACTCTCACCCCCCGCAGCGCCTATTCCATAGAGAAACGTTACCAGTTCCAATCCTAAATACTTTGTGATATGATTCACATATATACGCTCAAGCAATTTCGCAAAGGTAAAAGCTATGGACATGGACGAAGTGTTCAGCAAGCTGGACAGGATAAGCGAGAGGCGGATACAGGAAGCTATGGAGGCGGGGGAGTTCGACAACCTCCCAGGCGTGGGAAAGCCGCTTCAGCACGAAGACAATCCATTCGTGCCGGAGGATATGAGGGTTGCGTTCAAAGTGCTACAGAACAGCAACTTCGCCCCCGACTGGATGGTGCTCGCGCAGGAGATAGACGCCGACCTCGCACAGATGCGAGAAAGCGCCGACCGCCATTTTGCTATGCTGAGGAGGCGCCTTCATGAAACGGCCAGTAATCCTTATGCGATCCGGCGGCTCCGCTCGGAAGTTACCCAACTCAAGAAAGCGCACGCTAGAGCGGCAAACCAGCACCGCTCACACTTGGAAGCTATCAACCGGAAAATCTCAACCTTCAACCAAACCGTGCCTATTGCCTCTCTTCACCGCATACCACTCTCTATAAGCCACGAAATGGATAAGTTCGAGGATAGAGTACCGGCATACCTCAATTACGAATTACGAATTACAAATTACGAATTAGAGGGAGAATAATCAATTAAACATTCGTAATTTGTAATTCGTAATTCCCAGAGGGGAAGGGGACGCTATGGCAGATGACCGTGTTGGTGACCGGGAGCCACTCTATATCGTGAAAACCGGGGGAGCGGCGCAGCATGACACTGCGAACTACCGTCCACTACTTTTGCGTGCGGAGGGCATCACCAAGCGGTTCGGCGAGCTGGTGGCGCTTGACAGCGTGGATTTCGACATCCCACGCCATGCAATCGTGAGCCTCATCGGCCCCAACGGTTCGGGCAAGACAGTTCTGTTCAAGATACTCACAGGCATATACAGGCCGGACAGGGGCGATGTCTGGTTCAATGGGCGAGGCATAGGCAGCCTGGCACCGCACCAGGTGACAGAGCTAGGTATCGCCCAGACCTTCCAGAATATACGCTTGTTTCCCAACATGAGCGTGCTGGAGAACGTGCTGGTAGGTCTACATTGCCGCATCCATGAGAGCCTGTGGGGCTCGATCTTTCAAGATACCCATGTGCGGGCCGAAGAGAGACGGGCCACGGTGCGTGCCTTTGAGATGCTTGACTTCGTTGGCCTCGGCAATCTTGAGGGGGAAATGTCGAAGAACCTGCCTTATGGGGCGCAGCGCAGGCTTGAAATCGCCCGCGCCCTTGCCAGCGATCCCGAACTCCTTCTCCTGGACGAGCCGACCGCAGGTATGAACCCCCAGGAGACCGCCGACATTATGCGCCTGATAAGCAGGGTCCGTGACGAGCGAGGCACAACAATACTGATTGTCGAGCATGACATGAAGGTAGTGATGCGCATCTCGGACCGCGTGACGGTGCTCGACCACGGTGTGAAGATAGCCGAGGGGGAGGCGAGCCGAGTTCGTGCCGACCCACGAGTGATCGAGACCTACCTGGGGCGGGGTGCCACCGACGCGACGAAATTATGAGTTTTGAATTATGAATTTTGAGTTAGTAGAAACCCGTCAATTCAAAACTCATAATTCATAATTCATAATTCCCGAAGGGTATTGTTGTCCCAGCGATAGTGACAGGCTTTACATCTATAGGCTTGAACGCGAACTGCACTCTCGATGCGAAAGATCCTTCGAGCCTCCAGCGCAGTCAGCGTCACCAATGCTATGAAGAAAGGCGCCCACACAGGGAAGGGGCCGGCGAATTGTGAAGTGCCAAAATCGTTCTTGTTGAAGGAAGGAAGTATCACGTTTAGCACCAGGACAGTTGCCACGAGCACAAGCACGGACCAGAAGAGACTCGCTTCATAATCTATCTCGATTTCTTTCCCATTGCGACGGTCACGGTGCTTCAAGCGCGTAAACGCCGAGGAGGAGCCACAGCGAGGGCATGGCTGTTGCGCAGTCTGCCTGGGAGGCTGCTCATATATGTCGCGCATCACTCTATCCTCGGACAATGAGCTAGCTAGAAGCCCTCAAGGATGGCTTCTATGAATGACCTAGAACAACGCTATTCGATTTTGTATGCGGCACCTTTCTGGGGAATCATTGCAAAACTCATCAGTACGCCGGCTACTGCCGCCATCCAGATTGATCCGGCCCATAAATGTACCGGCCAGATTATTCCATTGGGCATAAACGCGATAATAAGGAAATAGATCGAAAACAGCACCAAAGGTACGCTGAAGGCTAATATCCTGTACCCAAGTGGCGAACTTAGTCTGACTTCGCCGCCACGGCGCATCCATGCCCAGATGATCTCACCAGCTAATCCCGCGCCCACGATTGCAGGAAGGTAATCATACACTCCGAGAATAATTGCGCGCTGTATGAAAACCCAAGCCAGGATGAAAATCAACGAACCAGATGGCAGGCGCCAGCGATACAGTGGCAGAATCACGAAGGGGACAAGGATAAGGGTCGTTAATATGATTCCTCCGACCCCCGCGATCTCGGCTGTGGCAGAGCCATAGTCAATGAAATTATAGGCATCACGTACTCCAACGATGGCTCCTTTAGAGGCGTAATCGGCAGCAAAGGGGTCGAAATACCAGGTTGGCCAAAACACGATTACGAATAGGGAGGCTATTCCAATATTCATGGGAAGGCTTGTAAGGAAGGAGTTCTGATGTTCACGTGGGGAGATCTCGTATTGGTAGATTGCATGGCTTAGCACACTGAAGTAGATCAGTCCAAAGGCGACAAAGAGTACCAGATGGGAAGGGCTTAGAAGGACTTCGAGGTTGAGCTCAAAACCGAACAGGGTGTGCCAGATAGCATCCACTGCGCCCGCTATTCCAAAGAGAATAGCTCCCAATGCGGCAAGCGCATATCTCGGAGGTAACCAATCTACCATCTTGCTCCCGGTCTTTATTTGCATTACGACATAAGCCGCGACTGCTCCTAATACAGCGAGCCAGGCGCCGTACAAAAGATAATGAGCGGGAACAAAGAAAGATTGGATATCGAAGCCGTAGTACACGTGTGTCCTAGCGTCAATGCATCCTCCAATCTGAAGCAGAATGATAAGCCCAATCATAAGGTAGTGAAATGGATAAGCTGATCTTGTAGACTTATTCGGTTTTCCGATACCTTCGGCAACAATGTTTTGCCACAACGCCGAACCAATACCACGTCGAGGATTGGCAGCGACGCGCAAAGGGCTGTTCATCTGGACTGGGTGTTTCTTGAACATGAGTTTTACCCTCCTGTATATTTGCTTACCGTTCGTATTTCAGCCTAGAACCTAACTAGGTGTACCGCAGCAAAATGGAGGCGCGTACCGTTCAACACTCTGGCTTTGCAGACACGACGCACAGGTCGCTCAGAAGCGGCACTTTCGATACGTGATCGATAGCATTAGGGGAAGCCTATGTTCGACCACGCTTATTATATCACGCGGCATTACCACGTGCCGCTATCTCAGGCATTTATCCCATCTGCCGGTGCCATCATTTGCAGTTTGGCCCATGCCTCAGGGTGGTGAGTTATCCTTATAGGTCGGCCATCGATGCCTGTAAAAGTATGCAGCGACCAACCCTCAGTCAACAGACGCTCATCAGATGTGCGGACGATTGTATAGGCCAGCTTGATCTTCGTGCGGCTCAGTTCCTCTACCCAGGTGGTTATGCGTAGTTCATCATCGTAGAAAGATGATTGCCTGTAGCGCACGTTGATCTCAAGCACAGGCATCACGACGCCCGTCTTTTCCAACTGGCTATATGTGAAGCCGAATGAGCGCATGAACTCCGTGCGCCCCATCTCCATCCATATAACATAGCTGCCGTGATGAACGATGCCCATGGCGTCAGTTTCGGCGTAACGCACGCGGAAGGTATGTGACACCTTCTTCGAGGCTGATGATTCTTCAGTCATAGTATGTTAGACGACCCCGGCTACGGGCGGGGCGGCCAGCTTGATATACCTCTGCACGCTCTTGCGGTTGCGGCTCTCGGGCGCGAGGCCGAGTATCTCAAGCAGCTTCTTCTCATCCGCGCCCGCCTTTGCCTGTTCGACCGCGAAGGTGTCACGCAGCGACTGCGGGGTGACTTTCTTGTTGATGCCCGCTTCCTCGGCTATCCGGTCCACTATCTTGTTGACCGATTGGGGCAGCAGGTTGAACATACGCGCCACAGGCTTGTATTTCTCGACATATTCCAGGAAAGCCCCTGTGAAGTCTGAGCCTGCCGACAGTTTACGCTCTTTGGGCTGCCATCTAACCTCGTCGTAATAAATATAGACGACAGGCCTATCCACATCACTCACGTCTACATGGTCTACTTTGAGAGCCAGCAATTCGGTCCGAGTTAGACCAAGCTTGAGGAGCAGGTAGGTAATCAGATAAGTGCGGGCATTCTCCGCCTGGGCTGCATCCAGTATCTCCTCTTGTTCCTGTGGAAAGAGGGTGCGAGGCGTCTTGAGCGGGATGTAATCGGGGAAGAAGTTGTCCGCGATGTTGGTCGCCAGGACCTTCTCTTTATCCACAAGGTAGCGGTACAGCCCCTGTAGCGAGGTAAGTCGACGCTTGCGCGTAGATTTACTGTTCGCTTGCCCTAGAAAGTTGGCGAGGTCGGTCTTGTCGATGTGATCGAGCGTCTTGTTGCCGAGGGATTGCTGGAAGAGCGCCAGGTCGTACATATACGAATCTATCGTATTGATAGGCCGCTTTTGCTGCTCAAGGTCGCGCTTGAACCACCACCGGGCAACGTCCAGGCTCGACTGAGCGGAGAGCGCCGGTATGTCAGCGGTGGGCTGAGAAAGCTCTCCCCTGCCGGTAAGCGTAAAGAGCGGGGCTTGCACCACCTTCGGTTGCTGTGGCTCCCGTTCTTTTCCTGCTATAGAGCTAACCTGGGCCTCTGCTTCTACATTACCCTTTTTCGTCCGCGTACCAGGCATCAGAACCTCCCTTTCCCTTCAGGAACTGTGACTTAGTCTAAACTTCTCAATTCATAATTCAAAACTCATAATTCCGTCCGGTTCTGCGCTGATTATATGTCAAGCAAAGCATATATGCAAGCGATATGTCAACTGGAAATTAGCACGCTTGTCCGGTATACTTTCGTCATGGCTATGGCAGCAGTTGGGGGTAAAGAGAGCAGACAAATACCGCGTCTGTGGGCGAATGGTGCGCTCCTGGGGGTCGCCCTTATATGGGGATCGACCTTCGTGCTTATCAAGGACATTATCGAGCAAGTCTCGCCCCTCCTCTTCCTTTCTGCCCGCTTTGCTGTAGGTGGTCTTGCCCTCGGTCTCATCATAACTCTGATGCGCAGGTGGCGCGGCTTCTCGATGCGCGAGTTCTGGTGGGGGTCGCTCATAGGTGTGGCGCTCTGGGCCGGATACGCTCTCCAGACAATCGGCCTGCAATACACCACCGCCAGCAACGCCGGTTTCATTACCAGCCTTTATGTGGTCATAGTGCCGATACTTGGTCTCTTCATACTGAAACAGAAGCCTGATCGC
This sequence comes from Chloroflexia bacterium, assembly GCA_038246925.1. Classification (GTDB taxonomy): domain Bacteria; phylum Chloroflexota; class Chloroflexia; order QHBQ01; family JADMIH01; genus JADMIH01. Next base: position 5,419 of record JBBRVL010000064.1, on the reverse strand, counting down.
TGGGCATGGGTAGGAGTTCTGGCAACCGTCGTCGGCCTTGCCATGCTCAGTCTAAACTTTGACGAAGGCATCCGCATCAACCAGGGCGATCCGATAGTGCTTGGCTGCTCGGTGGCATTTGCCCTCCATGTTGTGCTCGTTGCGCGCGTCGCACCCTGGTGTGACATCCTGCGTGTGACAATGGTGCAGATCGTTATGGCGGGACTGTTGAACGCCGTAACCGCGATAATCTTCGAGCGTCCTGTGCAGGGCTTATCGGGCGAGATATGGGGCGGAGTAGTCTTCCTCGGGTTGGCGGCTACCGCCCTCGCTATCGTAATTCAGATGAGCGTGCAGCGCTTCACCACCGCCGTCAACACTGTCCTTATCTTATCATTGGAGCCTGTGTTCGCCGCCATCTTCGGGGTGTGGCTTCAGAACGACCGCCTCGGCCCGATTGCTCTCCTGGGCGGCGTATTGATCTTATGCGGCATGTTGATTGCGGAACTTGGGCCTCAATTGAGAAGCATCATGCCCGACCGAACAGGGCGGACCCGTGTGTCCGCCCCTACAGCCGCACGAATTATCACGGCTTCCAAGCCCAGAACGGATATACCACCCACCGATGTTAGCTGAAATCACCACCACGCCGGTCGTACCCTTCGCGGAGATCACCAACCTGAGAACGCCGCATTACCGCAAGCACCTCGACCTCAAGGTGAAGACACAAGCCGAGGCGGTGCGCTTCATCAACGAGGCCGGAATTGTGCTTCTCTTTCCAGGGGATAACCTGCCGCTCCCCGACCTGTGGTCTGCTATCAACGGCATGGACCGCAAGCTGCCGAAGCACCACCACGACTACGCGCTCCACAAGACCTGGGACTGGAAAGACACCATCCCTAGCCGCAAAGAGGCATGGTACGGTAAGCTGATAAAGGGCAAGCCCGCCTTCGTGTCGCTCAAGGACCTTCCTGCTATCTACGCGCTGTCGTCCAACTTCGGTGAGCTTGACGACTACCTGGAAGCCTATGCCGACGGCCTGATGAGCAAGGAGTGCAAGACGATATACGAGGTGCTGCTCGCAGAAGGGCCGATGCCCACGAGCGCGTTAAGGAAAGCTACGAATATGGCAGGTGGAGGCGATAATGCTCGCAAGTTCGAGCGTGCCATCGCGGAATTGCAAACCGACCTCAAAATAGTGAAGTCAGGCATATCGAACAGCAACAGGTGGAAATACTGCTACATCTACGACCTGCTGCTCCGCTGGGCGCCTAACCTGGGAGAAGAGTCGCGCCGCTACAACAACAGGCTGGCAATGCGCCACCTTGTGTCACGCTACCTGGAAACATCCATTGCCGCGCCCAAGTACCAATTCACCAAACTGTTCGGTTGGGAAGCAAGCCTTGTTGATCGTGTGCTGAAAGAGATGGTCGAGGACGAAACACTCCAGGAGATTCGCGTGCTGGGCAGCCCAGGCCCAACGGCACGATCCAAGCCTGGGCCGGAAGGCGAGGTGTGGGTGACAGGTAGGAGCTTCGCGTAATTCAGCTTTCGTTGGGAACTTTAGGCTTCAGCTTTAGCTCATCTCGAATCTGCATCCAGCGTAGCACACCCGCGCGAGTTAGCAGGCCCACCAGATGACCTGACTGGTCGACGACCGGAAGTTGGTCGAAATCCCCCTCACCGAGGATCTGCATTGCCCCCTCAAGGCTATCCTGGGGGCGCACGACCTTCAGCTTGTCGGGGCCTGTCATTACATCCCCTACCGTAACGATGCCCCAACGCTCCTGCGGAATGTCCTTAATGTCGCTTAGAGTAACTATCCCCACGACCTGACCTTCAGGCGTGGTTACCGGAAGGGCGCGCAGATTGTACGGCAGTATGAACTGCGTCAGCAAATGCGCTATTGTCATGTGAGGGAACGCCGCGGGAGGGGATGGCTGCATGATGTTCGCCACTGTCACTCCACGCAGGGTCGCACGAACCACGGAGCCGGATGTGCTCTGCTGGGCGGCGTTGAGCAAGAACCAACCTATCAAGGAAAGCCACAGGCCTCCGAAGTCGAAGTTAGCGCCGAAGAAAGCCTGGTACAGTCCAAACACGATGAAGCCGTATGCAACAAGCTGCCCAACGGATCCGGCAATACGAGTCGCCGCCTGAAAGTCTTTGTTGACCGCCCAGATAATCGAGCGTAAAACGCGCCCTCCATCAAGCGGGAAACCGGGAATCATGTTGAATAAAGCCAATATAAAGTTTATGTAGGCCATATACTGAAAGAGTGCGGCTGCTCCGGCTCCTACCTTGCCTACGGGAGGACTCACGGTAAAGGCCAATATCCCGAACAGTGCGGCCAGTACCAGGCTGGTGAACGGGCCTACCGCCGCTATGACAAATTCGTCTCCAGCCTTCTCAGGTTCCCCTTCGATATTGGCCGCCCCACCAAAGATGAAGAGAGTGATGTTACGCACCTTAAGGCCGCGAGCCATAGCAACGAAAGAGTGACTAAGCTCATGCACCAGCACAGACGCGAAAAGAAGTAGTGACCCAATGACACCCAAAACCCAATATGTAAGCGTCGGCTCACCCGGAATCTGGGCCGGGAAACGGCTCGCCGCCAACTGGAACGTGAAGAGCAGCAGGATAATCGACCAGCTCCAATGTATATTGATGTCGATGCCGCGTATCCGCGCCATCTTGAAAACTCCAGCGCCCATATCTACCCCCGATCCTATCGTTAAAGAGATAAAGGCATGGTTGTTGTAACCATGCCCACCAATCTCAGTCTAGTCGCGTCAGTCCCGTCTAGCCTATTTGCTCGCGTGCCTGGTCTGGAATCTCAGCCGCATAGCCGGGGTACGCTGACCTATCGGGTAGCTGGTACTCTACGTCACCGAGCAGATAGCGCTTGGCGATAACGTAATCTTCGGGAGGCATCTTGCGCTCCATAAAGGTAAGCATTGTGTAGACCACCTTCTCGGCGGTCTGCCAGTCCATCCCCGATGTATCGTAGATGGCTCTCGTAAGCTCACTTAGCATTCCGTTCATCCTCCCATGATAGCACGCAGGTTACCCTTAGGATAACACAAGCGCCGATAGGACGCAAACCTCGGACGTTTAGTTGATTTAACCTTCAGTTCGTCTAAGCCTGGCGGCAAAGCGCAACACCCCGGCGATTACCAGGACTCATCTCATGTTATAATCGTTGCAATTGATACAATCTTTGAGGTGCGGCTATGGTAATAAAACACGTTTCAGCGATGGACCTGCGGCGCAGCATCGGTGAGTTGCTGGCGAGAGTGCGCTACGCTGGGGAGTCGTTCGTGATCGAGAAAAATGGGGAGCCTGTGGCGGCTCTCATCAGCATTGAGGAATTAAGACGCTTGCAAGGTGCGGAGAAGCCGAAGCAAGAGGCTATAGCAGAACGAATGGACGCGCTTGAGGCGGCTCACAAAGTCGCGCAGGAGGTATTAGCGCGACGTGGGGACGTGCTTTTTTCCGGCATCACTGAGGAAATAAGACAGACGAGGGAGGATCGCTCTAACTACCTTGCAGATTTGCATAGATAGCAACATTGCTCTGAAGCTGGTACTCCTGGAAGATGACAGCCTCAAGGTGCGTGCGCTTTGGAGAAGTTGGGTGCAGAACGAAACAGAGCTTGTAGCGCCGCCAAGTCTGCATTTTGAGGGTGCGTCGGTACTCTGCACACAGGTCCACCGCAGACTGCTTACAACCGACGAAGGCCGAGCACTGTTCCAGGCATTCCGGGCTTTGCCAGTCCGCATCCTCTACCCAGGCGATCTCCATGAGCGAGCATTTGAGGTTGCTTTGCATTTTGGACAACCCCAAGCTTATGATGCTCACTATCTTGCCCTTGCTGATATGCTTAGCTGCGAGTTTTGGACAGCAGATGATCGCCTCTACAACACAGTACGCAGCCAGCTTCCCTGGGTAAAGTGGCTAGGAAACGCGTAGGGGAGCAACTGTGTGTTCCTACAAGGAACCTGTAGTCAACTCTCATCCTTATCCATCTCACCCATGAGCACCTCACGGTGGTCGGGCGCGCCCAGGAGGACTTCACGCGGCTTGCCCTTGCTGTCGCCGTTAGATGGCGAAATTAGGCCCAGCTCTTCCATCTGCTCGACCAGGCGGGCGGCACGATTATAGCCTATACGCAGCTTGCGTTGGAGCATGGAGACCGAGACATAGCGGTTCTGCTTCACCATCTCGATAGCCTGCTCAAGAAGCTCACTCTCGGCGTCAGCGTCGCCTGTTCCAAGCCAATCGGGCATCGGCATCGCCTGGAGGGGGGCGGCAACGCCATTGCTCTCCAGCTCTTCTGTGGAGGCAAGCTGCTTGCGCCAAAAATTGACCACCCGCTCCGACTCCGCATCCGACACGAATGTGCCCTGGATTCGGACAGGCTTGCTCTCGTCCGACGCGGTATAGAGCATATCACCCCGACCGAGCAGTTTTTCGGCCCCACCCCCATCAAGGATAACTTTGCTATCTACCTGCGACGTAACGGCAAAGGCCGCGCGGGCCGGGAAGTTGGCCTTGATTAGACCCGTCACCACATCCACCGAGGGCCGCTGGGTGGCGACCACGAGATGAATGCCCGTAGCGCGTGCAAGCTGGGCCAGGCGACAGAGAGAGGTCTCTACCTCTTCGGGAGCGGTGAGCATCAGGTCAGCAAGTTCGTCAATCATGATGACGATGTAAGGCAGGTGCTCCATCGACAATTCCGGTTTCTCTTTGTGGAAGGTGCGGTACTGCTCGATGTTGCGGAACACTTTGCTGATGCCATCCTTGTCACGTTGTCCCTTTGCGAATAGCTTGTAGCGCCTCTCCATCTCCCATAGCGCCCATTTGAGCGCTTCCACCGCTGTCAGGGGCCGCTCGCGGTCGTTCTGAGTGCCTTCTTTATTGCGCGACTTCATCTGGGGGTCTTTTTCCATGCGTACGTCGGTCACCACAGGCCTCAGCAGGTGGGGTATGCCATTAAAGCCTGTCAGCTCCACGCGCTTGGGGTCTATCATCAGCATACGGAGATCGTCGGGCGTGAATTGCAGCAAAAAGCCTATCACCATCGAGTTGAGGAAGACCGACTTTCCGCTGCCTGTCGCGCCCGCCACCAGGATGTGGGGCAGCTTCGTCATGTCGGTAACGACAGGCTGGCCGTGCGTATCGCGTCCCATCGATATCTTCAGGCGGCCCTTCGAGTTCTGGAACACATCTGATTCCATGATGCCCCGCAAACCGACCACCTGTAGCGATACGTTTGGCACCTCGATACCGATGCGCGATTGTCCGGGGATGGGGGCCTCGATGCGAATGTCAGGCGCGGCCAGCGCGAGAGCGAGGTCTTTGTCTAGGGCGGTGATGCGGTTCACCCGCACGCCCACGCCCGGCTCGATAGCGAACTGGGTAACGGCGGGACCTG
>JBBRVL010000063.1:0-13522 GCA_038246925.1 Chloroflexia bacterium | reverse complement strand
GTTGGCGGCAGGCCAGATGATGTCAACACAGCCTTTCCCACTCATGCACTCTACTCCCACGCCTGCCGTCAGGGAATTAGTTGGAACAGATGACCCACGGGTCCGCCCCTACTGCTTTGGACTTTGATCCCCCCGGAAACAGCGACTATATCCCAAATCAACGTCTATTTCATGGACTTTCGACGTACAGTTAGATATAATTCTAAGTATGCTTTTTTTGGAGTGAGAAATTGATTGAGTTTGAACTATTATCGTTATCGCCCTCCTGTGGTATAGGAAATTTAACCGGAAAGGGCTATTTTGGTTGTCCCTTGCCCTCGCACTCGTGTGAGCCATCTCAGTGTCGGGCGGTGTCATGAGTATCAAGGAAAGAACCGTTGACACGTCGGTGACCAGGATCACCGATGCTGAAATGGCGGAAACAGATGCACCTCCAGCAAGTCAGGCTCACGCTAGCTCTAATCTAACCTCTGAAGCAGAGGATGTTACTGGCGTGATGCCGCATACCGCGTTTCCAATCTTTGGTTGGCGTGTAGCTCTGCCGCCCTCACTTCGTGCGTTAGGGCACCGCAATTTTCGCCTTTTCTGGTCGGGTCAATTGGTATCGTTGATTGGCACGTGGATGCAGATGGTGGCGCGCGGTTGGTTGGTGCTCGAGCTTACTCACAGCCCGTTCTGGCTCGGAATGGTCGGCTTCGCTAACTCGGTGCCTGTGCTCCTACTATCGCTTTGGGCGGGCGTGGTCGCTGATAGGGTATCGAAGCGCCGGTTGGTGATCTTTACGCAGACGATCTCAATGGTGATGGCATTTGTGCTGGCGGCGCTTACGCTTACAGGAATCGTTGCAGTCTGGCACGTCCTGGCGATATCTGTCGTGTTGGGTATAGCCTTCGCCTTTGATGCTCCGGCCAGGCAGTCGTTTACGGTAGAGATGGTTGGCAAGCGCGACTTGATGAATGCGGTAGCTCTCAACTCGGCCATCTTCAACGGTGCTCGGGTCGCGGGTCCGGCGATAGGCGCTGTGGCACTCGCCTGGCAGGGTCCCGGAATTGCATTTCTGCTGAACGGTCTGAGCTATCTGCCTGTTATCTACGGCCTGACGAAAATCGATCTGCCCTACGTCAAACAGAAGGCTGATGAAATGGGCGCTTTCAGGCGAATTATGGAGGGCTTGAGCTATGTGCGCCACAACCCCACCATCGGTACACTCATGCTTTTGATAACCGTAGTCAGTATCTTCGCCTTCCCTTATGCTATTCTTATGCCTATCTTTGCCGACACGGTATTGCATGTAGGCAAAGAAGGCTACGGTACACTGATGGCGGTGACGGGCATTGGCTCGCTTGTGGGCGCTCTCAGCCTGACGGTTCAGAGCGGGCGGGCAACTGTGAATAGGGGCCGCATCATACTGCTCGGAATGGTGGGCTTGCCGGTTTGCCTGGCTATTTTCGCCCTCTCGACCAATTACCTGCTGTCGCTGCTGGTACTGGTAGGCGTCGGTTGGACTATGATTTCTATCAATGCCACCACCAATACGGTTGTACAAACGAACGTGCCTGACGAGCTGCGAGGCCGCGTAAACGGCGTCTTTGCGTTCCTGTTCATCGGGATGGCGCCACTCGGCAACTTGCAGGCAGGCTTGCTTGCGGACCACTTTGGCGCCCCTACCGCCATTTTCATTGGAGCGCTGATTTGCGGAGTTGTGGCTCTCGTTATTCTGATCTGGAAGCGTGAGCTTGTGAAGTCAGCATGATCTATGCGATTGTCCCCTATCTCTGGGCAACTTCTAACCTTCTGCAAGTTTCGCTGCTCTGTAGAACGGCTGAAATCTCGTTCACTTTCTCCGAGGACAAGCTAGCCTGTTCTGGCATAGTGACTAACTGATAGAGGCGGCTCAGTCGCTGATATGTGGTCTCGTAGTACCTGGCGACCATGCAAGTGAGCAGATCCATATGGATCTGCTCACTTGTAATTCCTCTAAGGTCGTATTCAGGAAAAGCGGGAGGATTGGGCCTATTCTCAGGTTTTACAAGCTCGAAGGCCAGGCCCGAAGGATACCTTGCGTAGGATGGGGCCACCTGGTTACCAGGGCAGCCCTGAGGCGCTTGTGGTTCATTACAAGGCGCATTGAAGAGTACATATGCCCGACGGTCGGGGTTTCGCTCAACGAAAGAGGTTAGCAAGCCGATGTAGCGGGCGTTCAACATGCTCAGCTCATTCGGATCAAGCGACTCGCCATCGACCCATCTCCTCTGGAGGGCTCCAAAGCTCGATACAATATCCTCAGATTTCGCGAGGAGTTGTGGATCGTACACCCTCAACTGATCTGTATACCACGGATACGTCAGCAGCGACATATCTATCACTGTGATATCGGGCCGTTCTCCCATGACGTGCTGAAGATAATAGGTAGGCGCGTAAAAGTCCCAATAGTCTGTGATAACTATGCTGTTATTCGGCAACTCCGAGAAGGTATTACGCACGAATGCAGGGGCCATGTGGTCACGACTCCGGTCCTGTTGTGGGTATTGAAGCACGAGTGCCACCAATGCGGTCACAGCGAGGATGAGAGGCGCAAGGTACGCTGGTGGTCTTGCGTCATTGCCAGTCAACTTCTTATCCTGGGCGAACATTGTGCGAACGCCGGAAGCTAATGCTACCGCGCCGACTCCAAGCCAGAGGGTTAGCATCATGTAAATAGGTATTAGATATGGCTCGATTTCGCTGATTGAATACCCGATTGAGAAGAGTAGAGTGATAGCCGCAGTAGAAGCAGTGGCTATGAACAATCGGCTGTGGAGCCTGTAGAAGTAGACGCCTCCTGCTATGCTGGTCGCCAGGATAGGTAGTGTAAGCAACCCCCATTGTTGCGCTGCATAGTTTTGAATGAGGCGGATACTTTTCTCAACGTCTTGCCACCAGTAGGCCTGGTATTGCCACCCGCTGATGTGACGCCGAAAATCTCCCCAGCTATCCGGCGATCCCCAGTTCATATAGGGGTCCTGTGCCATCCTCAGGGGCAAGTATAGATACAAGAGCAACGGCAATAAGGAAGGTATGATCACGCGCCACTCCCGCAGCACGGCGCGAAGGCGTTTGTTCCAGCCCTCGCCAAAAAGAACCACCAGGGCAAGGCCGGGCACCAGGAGACTCGTCATCAAGTGGTTGGTAAAGGAAAAGGAGCCTGCGACAATCAGCCCCACCAACCATCGACGCGCAGCAGAATTTCCCCTGCGCTCATAAGCCGAGCGGTAGCCTAGCGCAAACCAATATAGCAAGACGATGAAAAAGAAGTGAAGCGAATACATCTTCGCTTGCGCGGACCTGCTCCAAAACGAAGCGGATGCCCCCAACAGCGAAGCGGCTCCCGAAGCGGCTAAAATCTCCCATGTTGTATACCGGATGTTCGGGGGTGGAGTGCCCGGTTCGGGTCGTGCAATCGCCCTGGAGCCGCGAATGCGCTTAGGCGGAGTAGTTTCGCGCGCGACACGGCTCGATTGTATATATGACCATAGACTAAGAATGAGGAAGTAGAGAGCGCCCACGCACATGGACGCCCAGAAAGAAGAGAGGATATTCAGACGCCACGCCACTTCGCCCCAGAGCAAGTGAGTGGAGACATATCCCATAAGAACATATAGGGGATAACCCGGCGGATGCGCGATGCCAGGTTCGTATGCCGCTGTAATCAACTCGCCGCTGTCGATGAAGTTCACCGTGGGAGACACAGTAAACAGGTAAACAGTGAGCCAGAAGACGACGAGCGCCACGCCCGCAACAAGATGGGCGCGCGAACGCATGGGGGTAATAGTGACAGACATGGTTGCTCCGGGAGGGTGCTGTCTCATCTTACCGGAAGGCGCAAAAAAAATCCAGGTCCCCTGCGGCACAGAGAACCTGGATCTAGGAAGGAGTAGGGACATGTGAGTCGCATCACATAGTCTCTAACCATTAGAACGTGCCACTGCACGGCAAACTTACAGCGATCTACATCAATTCCCGACGACATTCAATACGGGGATAGATTGTTTACCTTCTTCTCGCTACCACTGGATACGCCAGTGCCTTTAGAGTAGCTCGCGCACGACGCGAACTACTCACGCTGTGCCCTTCTGTATAAAAGTACACGTGAATACCTTTAGAGCGTGATCCATCTGTTTTTGGAATTCCGGCCGACGGTGACCCAATAGAGTGGATTTGCATGGATGGTGAGTTGCTCATGTGTTATAGTTTTCTACATGGGACCGTATCCTTCCTCTTCGCCACGGCGCGTCCTCTCGCGCGCATATCGCGCCCTCACCTTGCCTCTGCTACTTGTGTTCCTGGCCCTGTTGCAGGGATGCAGCCTCGCGCCGGACGACACGACCATACGTAGGCGTATAGCGCCGACGGCGATTGGTACCCTGGCCCCTATTCTGATTGACGATGGCGAAAACGCGACGGCAGGACCGACCGAGCCAGGGGGAATCCAACCACCGCCTCGGCGTACTCCAACCAAACTGCCGACAAAAACATCAACACCACGTCCGACACGCACGCCGCGACCTACGCGCACCACGACCCCAACGCCTACCCCGGCAGGCTCACCAATACCGACTCGTACGCCGACCAAGACCCTTACGCCGTTTCCATCTCCCACGCCCTTCGCAACTCGTACGCCCTTATTAGGACCTGCGACAGTCACACCCCGGCCAGCACCACCCACAGTCACTCCTCGGCCTTCGAGAACTGCCACGCCAACGCGTACAATCACGTCTACTCCTACTATCACATCGTCACCGACAATTACATCGACACCCGATATCGCGCCTACCCTACCGCCGATTCCTACTGAAACGCCCACCCAGATCGTCTTGCCTTTGCCAACTGACACGCCTACTATAGAGCCGATACCTACACCCTCCCCAGGCGGCAGTCGTGATCACGGCTTTGCTAGGCTATAGAACGGGTAGTGCCATGAAAGAGACTGTTGGATTAGTGGGTCTTGGCGCGATGGGTCTGCCTATAGGTAAGCGCATCCTTGAGAGCGGACGCAATCTTGTCGTTTTGCCTCATCGCAATAGCGCGCCGGCTGAGGAACTCGCATCACTTGGAGCGCGTATTGTCTCCACACCCAGTGTCCTTGCGCAAGATTGTGCCATAGTTATAACCTCTTTGCCCGACGTCCCCCACGTGCGTGAAGTGCTTTTCGGAGAGAATGGCCTCGCAAGTGGGCCGTGTGATGGTCTGCTGTACGTTGACATGAGCACAATCACTCCTTCAGCATCAATGGAGTTCCACGCGAAATTGGCCGAGCGTGGTGTGAATATGCTTGACGCACCGGTAAGTGGTGGCCCAATGCGCGCCGCGGACGGCACTCTCACGATCATGGTCGGCGGTAGCTTTGAAGTGTTCAATCGCGCCAGACCACTCCTGGAGATTCTCGGCAAGAACATCGTGTATGTTGGAGGCCCAGGTAGCGGTCAGGTCGTTAAGTTAGTCAACCAGTTGATCATCTCCAGTATCATGGTTGCAAATGCCGAAGCGCTATCGTTAGGCGTGAAGGCAGGTGTGCCTCTGGGAACCCTCGTAGAGGTAATAGGCACATCGAGCGGGTCAAACTATCTGATGCAAAATTGGCTGCCGCGCACGCTCTTTTCCGGCGACCTTGAAAATGGCTTTGCCCTTGACTTGCTTATAAAGGACCTGAACGCCGCCCTTCAGTTGGCGGGCGAGTTGGGCGCACCGGCTTTTGCAGGCTCACTTGCCCAGCAGTTGTACAGGATCGTAAGAGCGACAGGAGACGGAGCAGGCAGGCTGGATTACTCTGTCGTCGCTAGCCTCTATGAAGAGGCCAACGATATACAACTACGGCTTCCCGAAAAGTGACGTTACTTAATAAGGGCGGTCAGTTCGTAGCTATCCAGATCTCCTATTGGTCGCACTCTCAAACTGTGCTATAATCGAGCAATCAACGTGGCCTCAACACGGGCAGGTGACGTATGCAGGCCGAAATCCTGTCAATTGGCACAGAGCTGTTGCTCGGCACCATCGCAGACACAAATGCCCAGTACCTTGCCCAGCGGCTCGCCGGTTTGGGCATCGACTGCTTCTTCATATCCCAGGTCGGTGATAATCAGGCACGTCTGGTGGAAACCCTGCGCAGGGCATGGGATAGAAGCCAGCTTGTCGTTACGACCGGCGGACTCGGTCCTACCCAGGATGACCTGACGCGAGAATCAATAGCCGAGATGCTGGGCGAAAGCCTTGTGGTCGTACCTGAGCAAGAAGCACGTTTGAGACGATTTTTTGCTCTCCGGGGAGCAGATATGCCTGAGCGGAACTTGAAGCAGGCGATGATCATTTCCTCTGCCACACTTCTCGACAATCCAGTTGGTACGGCGCCCGGCTGGTGGGTCGAGCGAATGCATAAAGGTTCGCCACAAGTTATTGTTTCGATGCCGGGCGTGCCATTTGAGATGAAGCGCATGTGGGAGAACGAGGTAGAGCCTCGGCTGAGAGCATCGAATGGTAACGTACTCGTGTCGCGGACGCTAAAAGTGCTGGGGTTGGGCGAATCTCGTGTTGAAGAGATGGTCTTTGACCTCATGGACGGCGTGAATCCTACATTAGCTCCTTATGCAAAGCAGGACGGAGTGCATTTGCGCATCACGGCGAAGGCCGCTGACGAAGCCGAAGCGCGGCATAAGATTGAGGGACTCGAACGTACCGTGCGAGATCGGCTTGGCGATGCAATCTACGGCATGGACGCCGATACACCTGAAAGTGTCACATCTAGGCTGCTTGGTGAGGCAGGCACGTCGTTTGCTGTGCTTGAGGTGGGAACTGGGGCAATAGGGTCGATTGGCGCTTTGCTGGGCACTCTGCCGGAGTCGCTTGGCGTATTCGGTATCGCTTCGCTGAAGGCAATGTCTGGCATAATGAGCATGTCGGCGCCGAACAATCTGGAAGAAGCCACCGAGTCGCTCAGGGTCTATACCGGCGCCCAACTGGTTATCGCGGCCCAGGCAGAAGTCAAGCCACGTGGTGAGGATCCAACCTCGGTCGTCGCCCGTGTTGATTTAATACTGTCAGGGGATTTCAACCGGGAGGGGCGTCCACTGTCGTCGCAACAGACCTGGCGTACATCGACCACTGAAGTCCGCAGGCTTATAGGCCTTGCGGCACTCAATATGCTACGTCTTTCCCTCCTTGAAGGAAAAATGGTAAAATTATGATCATGAAACAGATTCGTCACACCTTAGAGCTAAGTCAGCCGCGAGCTACCACCGAACGGCGGGTTGGTGTGTTCTTTATCGGTGCGTTACTGTTAGTGATTCTGGCTCTATCGAGCAGCTGGCCGGGCGTGACCAGGTCTGCCAGTGCCGATACGCCCCCAGGAGTAGCAACTCAAGCCCCTGTGATCGACGAAGGTGAGGGACCAGGATCAGGCTTGCCAGGTAGCGAAGCGGGTCCTACCGCCTCACCCGATATTAATAGTGTGAATGGACCGGCAGGTTGGGAGGTAAGCGCGCTACGAGACCTTGCCGAAGTTCGTGATTGGCCCCCCTTTGTTAACCGGGAGGCGTCAGGCAGACTTACTGTGCAGCAAGGCGAGTCGAGCACAGAGGCTGCCCTTGCCCTCATACGCCCGTTCGACTATCGCCCAGGCGCATCGGCGGCATTCGTGGCGGAACAAGAGGATGCGCGACTCTCCGGGTTCCGGGTTTCATCGGACACCTATTACACGTATCCGGCGTATTGGGCGGTACTTTACGATATTGACGGCGCGCCGCTTGAGATGCGTTTCCATTGGTTGGCAAACACATGGATCATGGGTGTAGAGGTGCAACGTACTAATGTCCGCACCGGCGATGTTCGCGCTATAAGTGAGCAACTTCTCACGCTTGCTATTCAGTATGGTCTGCCAAGCCCGCCATCGGGGAATGAACCTACGCCTACGGTCCTTCTGACGAGGACGCCTGCCGCCACGCGCTCGCCTGCGTCCTGCGGTATTAGCTTCAGCGACGTGTCTACCGGCCATTGGGCTTACAATTTTATTATGGAATTGGGGTGCAGCGGTATAGTTTCCGGTTATGCGGATGGTACGTTCCGTCCTCAAAACTCAACAACCCGCGCGCAACTTACAAAGATGCTGGTGCTTGCCGAGGAGTGGACAACCATAGCGCCTCTCCAGCCCACGTTCGACGACGTAGGCCAGGGCCATACATTCTACAGGTTTATTGAGACGGCTCATGCCCGCGGGATCATCTCCGGTTACGCAGATGGTACTTTCAGGCCCGACGATTTTGTGACGCGCGCGCAGGTAGCCAAGATGATAGTGAGGGGCCGTGGCTGGCCACTGAGAATTTCTTCACCCGTAACGCTATGTGATGTCGGTGCGGATCACTGGGCGCATGACTTTATCCAGGTAGCCATAGAGCGGGGCATCTTTACGGGCTACGGGGACGGTTGTTTCCAGCCTGATGCGCCGGCGACCAGGGCACAACTAGCAAAAGTACTTACCCTGGCGCATCGCTAAGCGCAACCGACGTTCTAATTCTCCGAACTTGACATTGAATCGAAGCCTTTGATATAGTGCGTCTGTAATAGTTTACCCAGGCTAAACAGAGGCTGATTATGTTGCTTGGCGAAAAGGTAAAGAGGCTAAGAACTCAACGTGGTCTTACTCTCAGTGCTCTAGCTGCGGCCAGCGGGCTGACCAAGGGTTTCATCAGCCAACTGGAAGCAGGGCACTCAACCCCTTCCCTTGCCAGCCTCACAAGGCTCGCGACCGCTCTTGAAACAATACCCGCAGACCTCATATCCGACTGTGATGAAGAAGCACCTCAAGATTTACATCTTCGTCGCGCGCATTCAAGTGTCAACCTCCACCCTGGAGTGCCCGGACTCGCGCTAATTGATCGTGTGGGGGCCACAAACTTCTTTATCTCTACTCTCGATGCGGGTTCTCGTCTGGTGTTATCTGGTGGCGGGCATAATGGAAATGCAAAAGCACTCACGATGGTGAGAAGAGGCTCGGCTCGCGTCCGCCAGGCTGGCATAGATTTGACGCTATCCGAAGGTGATGTAGGCACCTGGAACGCCGCCCGTGCATACGTCGTCGAGAACAATTCCGCCCGTTCCGCAGAGTTATTGATTTGTCTGCCATCTACAGCTATCCCACCCAGACTTGAAGCAGGTAGGCGTGATGCCAGGGTCATGCAGCAGCCTGTGGTTACGGGCCTGTCCGAAGGTCCTTTTCGCCTGATTGCCATGAGAGCCGAGCGCCGGTTGGCAGGGAGGCCGTGAGCCATGCACGTACGCGCGTTCGTGGGCGGACCTACATCGGTGGTAGGCTACCTGGTCTATGATAATCCCGGTGGGTCTGCACTGATTGTGGATGCACCACTGGGGATGACTAAGAAGTATGTCAGTGCGCTCAAGACATTTGATGTCTCCTTACTGTCCGTGGTGAATACTCATGGCCATTGGGACCAGATAGCAGACAATGCTGCTCTGACGGAGGCAACTGGGGCCGAACTTTGCGCACATAGCTGGGACGCCACTCGAATGTCTGAGCCACGGCTTACTATGGAAGAGGGAATGAAGTTGAATATTGCACCCAGCCGGGCACAACACTATCTCCACGATGGCGAAGAACTGCACCTCGGTGAGATGAAGTTTGAGGTGCTGCACACGCCAGGCCATTCACCGGGGAGCATATGCCTCTTCGAGAGGAAGAGTGGAACCCTTTTTTCGGGTGATACGCTGTTGAGATTGGGCGTCGGCCGGACCGATCTGCCCGGCGGGAGCGCGACGCGGCTTAACGAAAGCCTGCGACGCCTGGCACTGCTGCCTGATGAGACCCGAGTATATCCTAGTCACGGATTGCCTACAACGATAGTTTCAGAGCGCTGGCTTCTCGATCTCGCAATGGCCGAGATGTCTGGACCGTAATCAATCATAATGATTTGTCCCGATTTTTACTGAACAGGAGAAGATAATGGCTGATGAGAGGATGCGGTTACTTGGTCTCGTAAGGTCAGAAAGCTCTGTAGGACACGCCGAGCGCAACGCCGAGGCGTACAAGCTGAATACCGGCGACAATGAGTGGTTCCTGGCGAATATCTCGTGCCAGTATGCATGCCCGGCCTACACAGATGTCGCGCGCTATATCGCTCACATTGCCTCAGAAGATTACGAGTCATCATATCAAACCAACCTTGAAGACAACGTGATTCCAGGCATCCTGGGAAGAGTCTGCGCGCGGCCCTGTGAGCCGGCGTGCCGCCGAGGTAGGCTTGACGAGCCGATTGCCATTTGCTGGCTGAAGCGTGTTGCCGCCGACTACCGGGGAGGCTGGACGCCGCCTCCCGCCCCACCGCGCACCAGCGACAAGACCGCCGCAGTCGTAGGCGCTGGGCCGACAGGCATTGCCGCGGCCCGCGACCTCGCCAAGCTGGGCTATGGTGTGACGATTTACGAGGCCCTACCTGTGGCAGGCGGTATGCTCACCGCCGGGATACCGGAGTGGCGACTACCACGTGATCTATGCCGGCAGGAAATCGACGAATACCTCGCGGCGCTTGGCGTCGACATCAGGCTCAGCACACCCATCGGCTTCGGCACTTATCCAGGGGCGGAGAACGCCAATCAAAACGCCATCCCCCTGGATGATCTCATGGCGCGGCACGACTCGGTTCTACTGGCCGCGGGCACCCAGCACCCCCAGGAGATGGAAGTGCCCGGCGAGGACTACGAGAAGGTCGAAGGGCTATTCCCCGGCCTCTGGTTTATGGAGAGGGTGAACCTGCATCAGCCTGTGAAGGTCGGAAAGCGTGTAGCTGTAATAGGTGGCGGCTTCACCGCGATGGACTGCTCACGCTCATCCCTGCGCATGGGCGCGGAGAAGGTCTATGTAATCTACAGGCGGTCGCGCAACGAAATGCTCGTATACGAAGAAGAGGCGAGAGAGGCCGAAATCGAAGGCGTAGACTTCCGCTTCCTGGTGTCACAGACCGAAGTTATAGAGGAGAATGGGCGCGTAGTTGGCCTCCGTTGCGTGAGGAACCGCTTGGGTGATCCTGATGCCAGCGGACGGCGGGCACCTGTGCCGATTCCCGGCTCCGAGTTTGTCCTCGATGTCGATACTGTTATCGCTGCAACGGGTCAGAACTCGGACACTAGCTGGATCAATGAGTCGACAGGCATGAAGGTCAGCAAGAGGGGCCGTCCTGAAGTTGATCCGGCGACTTCGATGACTGCCAGAGCAGGGCTATTCGCGGCAGGCGATTTCGTGCAAGGTGCCCGCACGCTGATAGCCTGCGTCGCCGACGGCCAGAAGGCGGCAATAGCCATGGACCAGTATATGAGAGGTATCGACACAAAGACCGAGACGGTGTCCCTCCAGGCGGATTTCGCCCTTGTTCCCTATCTTGACTACGTTTCGGATTACCACCTCGATGTAACCCGAGAGATAAACGACTGGGCCGAGGTAGAGACAGTGCGTGAGGAGACAGCGCCTGACGCAACCATAAGAATGTCGTGGCAGCCGATTTCCATCTGGAGCGCAGACACGATGCAGCGCAGGCTCGTCGATGGCGATGATTACGACAGTGTAGAACGGCAGCATATGCCGATGCTGCCACTTCCGAAACGTTACAACCTTGAAACGGAAGTGGAGCAGGGCTTCCGTAAGGAAGAGGCATTTCAGGAGGCTAAGAGATGCCTTCAGTGCCAGCTTAACATCTTCTTAGACGGCGATAACTGTATACTCTGCAACGCCTGCATCGAGGTCTGCCCGACTAATGTTCTGCACATGGCAGATTTTGATCTTGTTGAGAGCGTGAACGGAAAGGCGGACGAGCCGAGGCTGGAGGAGGCTCGCGGCTGGAAGCATGGCGCGGCAATGATTATGGACGAGTGGCTTTGCATTCGTTGCGGCCTTTGTGCCCAAATCTGCCCGACTAACTGTATCACCATGCAGCATTATGAGCCGAAGCTAGTGCGTGGCGAATTATTGGTTCCATAAAACTTGCTTACTCACGTCTGCTCCGTCCGATAACCAGATGCCGGATGTGGGCGCGTGTGTTATAATCGGGCGGTTGGGTGCAAGCGTTATTGAGGAGGAAGGCAAGTGTCCGGTACTTCACGAGTCAGGGGGCGCATTGTTGGATTGGCGCTGGTGGTGACCTCACTCGTGGTCGCGCTATCTGGTTGCCAGGGGCCGACCAGCATCGAGGCCCAGCCTGGCATCGGCAAGTACAGCGTTACTATCAAAACCGACCCCCTCACACTCAATCCGCCGCAGCTCGCTACCCTCTCCTACCTCGTAACGAACAACGAGACGAATAAGGCGGTAACCGAGTTCGAGCCTATATGGGGCGCTCTATTACACAACATTGTTATCCGAGACGACCTCCAGTATTTCAGACACACTTCTACGAATAACACCATCAGGGATGCGGCTTCCGTATTGACCTACTTCCCCACAACGGGGAAGTACCACACGTACACTCTCTTCCAACCCACTGGTGAGCCGTTGCAAGTTTACACGGCTACAATTACGTCCGGTGAAGGCGAAGACCATGCCGACATGGAGATTGATGAAACAAGAACCAAGCTGTCGGGCGGTCTACGGGTTCAACTGATCACCGGAAGCGAAATGATTCGCGCCAAAGAGGCGACACAGCTAGTCTTTCGTGTTACCGAGAGGGGTCGCCCGGTTACGGACCTCTGGCCTCTATATGAAGCGCCGGGGCACTTGTGGATTGTCAACGAACACGGCGAGGATTTCGCCCACCTTACTGCTTCGGCTGCATCGCGCCGCCTCGTTCCCGAAATGGCGACCGGGACACCGCAACCGGCGGCCTCCAGGACGGCAGGTGCTATTACGCCCGGTCCTACCTTTGCGGCTGGTGTTGCTGAAGCCGTCGCCTCTGCCACGTCTGCCGCAGTGCCAACATTGCCAGCCGTGCAGCAGACCGCTCAAGCGTCAACTCTTGACGAGCCAGATGTGCAGCCGACATTCGGGTATGGGCCTGAGCTTGTGTTCACACATACGTTCCCGCACGAGGGCTTATATAAAATGTGGCTTGAAATCGAGCGCAACGACCTTACTCTCCAGTACGATTACTTCGTGCGCGTGACCCCATAAGATCACGAGAAGACCCGCCACATTGATGCCAGACAATATTTCCTATACTACCCCACATCCAGACAGGAAGAACCATATGATCAGCCTGACCATCAACGGTCAGGACTATGCTGTTGCTGTGCCGGGTAGGCGCACGCTGCTCGACCTCCTGCGAGATGAGCTGCACCTTACAGGCACTAAAAAAGTCTGCGATATGGGGCATTGTGGCGCGTGTACCGTACTGCGTGATGGGCAGGCAGTGTTGTCGTGCCTTACTCTAGCGGCGGCGTGCGAAGGCTCGGAAATCAAGACAATAGAGGGTCTTGCAGACGCGAGCGGCAACCTGACTCCGCTTCAGCAGGCCTTTATTGATTGTGATGGCTTCCAGTGTGGGTTTTGCACGCC
>JBBRVL010000062.1:0-13551 GCA_038246925.1 Chloroflexia bacterium | reverse complement strand
GAGTATGCCGCACGAGCAGGCATGGGTACGGGACACTTCTTTTACCACAGAGCGCACAAAGAGCACAGAGGACACGGAGTTATTTATTGTTAGTGCCCCGTGCGACACAAGCATCACCAGTTTACGAAGAAGCCGGTGCATATCTATCCAAAACCATATCACGCTCTGTGTGCTCTGTGCCCTCCGTGCTCTCTGTGATTCAAACGCCAGCAGTGGGGCGGGCCTACAAACCCGCCTCACTACTTTGTAAGGAGACACCAACAACATGCACGTAGGCGTATTGGGTGGAGGGGCGCTCGGCCTCACCGCCGCCATGAGGCTGGCGAAGCGCGGCGCGAAAGTCACCCTGATCGAGAAAGAGCCTGAGCTGGGCGGCCTCGCTTCCGGCTTCAAGGTCGGCGATAGTGGCACCTACCTCGACAAGTTCTACCACCACCTCTTCCGCTCCGACAAAGATGTGCAAGCCCTCATCGCCGAATTGGGCCTCGGCGACAGGCTCGAATGGCACAACACTATCACCTCCACCCTCTACAACGGCAAAAAGTGGGAGTTCTCCCCCCTCAAAATCCTCCTCAACTATCCCCTCTCCCCCATCAGCCGAATACGTATGCCCGCAGTGATGGCTTACCTCAAATACACAGGCAACTATAAGAAGTTCAGCAAATACACAGTAGCCGAGTGGGTCCCCAGATGGATGGGCAAAGAGGCATACGAGGTCCAGTTCAAGCCTATCTTCACCAGCAAGTTCGGCGAGTACGCGCCCGAAATCGCCATGCCCTGGTTCTGGTCCCGCGTCCACGAGCGCAGCTTCAGCCTCGGATATTTGAGGGGCGGCTTCCAGCAGATGTACGACCGCCTCGGTGAAGAAATCGAAAAGGCAGGCGGCGAGATAAAACTCGGCGCCGCAGTCACTCGCATCGCGGCAGGAGACGGCGGCAAGAGCATCGTCGAGACCGACAAGGGCGATACTTTCACCTTCGACAAGACCGTAGCGGCGATGGCGACCAAGCTCTTCCTCAGGCTCGCGGAGGGCATACCCGACACTTACCGCCAGAAGTACGATTGGGGTAACGCCCTCGGCGCTCATGTCGTCATCCTCGCCCTCAACAAGTCGCTCCTCGACCCGGTCTACTGGCTCAACATCAACGACCCCGGCTATCCCTTCCTCGTAGCGGTCGACCACACCAACATGATCCCGCCCTCCGACTATGGCGGACGACACCTCCTCTACCTCGGCAACTACCTCAAGATGGACCACCGCTACTTCAAGCAGTCAGACGAAGAGACGATAGCAGAGTTCCTCCCCCACGTAAAGCGCCTCAACCCCGACTTCTCCGAGGATTGGATCACCGACCGCTGGGTCTTCAAGGCCCCCTTCGCCCAGCCCGTCGTCACCCGCGAATACGACCAACATATCCCACCATTCAAGACCCCCCTCCCCAACGTCTACCTCGCCAACATGTTCCAGGTCTACCCCCAGGATAGAGGGCAAAACTACAGCATCAGGTTGGCGAACCGGCTAGCCCAGCAGATCGAGGTGTGATAGGGATCGGGGATCAGGGATCAGGGATCAGGGATCAGGGGTCGGTGGTCGGAGTACCCGCTTGACCCTGGGGGTACGAAGGGGAAGAATCACCACGAGTACTTATGTGCTCGTCAGTAGCGCACCCCTTTGGTTTGTCATTCTGAACGTAGTGAAGAATCTCAGCCCTTTAGCACAGCCTCCCTCTTACTGATTCTTCACTGCGTTCAGAATGACATGGTCAGGTGGGCACACCGACCTCCAACCATCCGTTGACAACTCCAACATCCTGTGCTACAATCTTGATTGACTGATCAATCAACAAAGGAAGAGGCCATGTCACCTCGACGGGATGCTGGAGAATATGAGAGCAAACGGCAGCAAATCATTGACGCTGCCCTGCACGTATTTGCCAGCAAAGGCTTCGAGAAAGCCACTAACAAGGACATAGCCGATCAAGCCAAAATCGCTTCCCCCGGCCTCATCTACCATTACTTCAAAGACAAGTCCGACCTCTTCCGCCAGGTAATACAGGAACGCGCCCCCGTCCTCCAGCTTATCGAGCGTGACGACCTCATGGACCTCCCCCCACGTGAGACCCTGACGATGATAGGCACAGCCTTCCTCAAAATGCTCGACAACAGGCACGCCGTATCAATGATCAAGATGGTCTTCGGGGAAGCGGTTAGACGCCCGGCGGTCGCCGAGATGATGACCAGTATCGGCCCCGCGAGAGGCCTTGCGTTCGTCGCTCGCTACTTATCCCACCAGATGGACAAAGGTACCCTCAAGAGGATGGACCCCAGCGCCGCGGCGAGGTGCTTCGTCGGCCCCCTCGCAGGGTATGTGCTTACCCGCGAGGTCTTCGTGGTACCCGACTCATCATCTATCACCCCCGAAGTCATGGTGCAGACCGCAGTCGATATTTTCCTCCACGGCATCGAGAGCCATGAGACCACTTGAGGTTAAGAAAGGAACATATTTATTGGGAACAGATCACTTCTCGTCTTGCCCCGATTACTAAGTACGCCTAACAAAACGTCTTTTCCAAGTAGCTCCAACAGATGAAGGCGCAGCCAAGTCGAAGGAAAGCGTGATGAATGTCCAGCCGTCGCTCATAACGAATAGCCAGCCTGCGGAAGCGGTTGAGCCAGGCGATCGTGCCCTCCACAACTCGTCTGATATCAGTGGTTTTGCCATGCCTAACTCTACCAAATCGAGCCGGTTTTGTTAGGCATTCTAATTACCCTCTAAGGAAAAGAAACATACGATGCAAGGACCTTACCCGATCTTGAAATCCTTCAACAAACGCATCATGAACCCTCTCATTCTCAAGTTCGCGGGCCGTACGCGCAGCCCGTTCGCTGTGGTCCATCATGTTGGTCGCCGCAGCGGCAAGCCCTACTCGACCCCGATCATCGTGCAGCGCAACGCGCAAGGTTTCGTGATGGCTCTAACCTATGGACCGGAAGTGGATTGGTACCGCAATCTGCAGGCTGCCGGACGGGCCACTCTCCTCTGGCACGGACGAGAATATGCTATCGGAAAGCCGGAACCGCTTGATGTCGAGGCAGGCTTGTCGGCGTTTCCTCCATTACAAAGGAAGATATTGCGCGCTCGCGGCACCCAGGATTTCGTGATGGCTACGCCTCAGGCAGGTGCACAAGCAGCATGACGCGTCGGTTCCTTTTATTGGGATGCGATTTGATTGATTGGTCAATCAAAATTATGAGGAGACCTGTAGATGAATAGTCAACAGATGTCAAACAGTGGGGCGGCCCTGGTAGATAAGGAAGATCGGTGCGTGATAAGCGCCCACGGTCTGGCCAAGCAGTTCGGCTCAGTTCGCGCCCTCGACGGGATAGACCTTTGCATACGCAAGGGCGAGACCTTCGGCCTGCTCGGTCCCAACGGCTCCGGCAAGACCACCCTTATCCGCATGGTGGCAGGTCTGCTCAAGCCGACTTCCGGCAGGCTCTCCGTCCTGGGGAGCGATATGCCCTTCGAGGCCGCGCAGGTCCGCCCACGGATCGGCTACATGACCCAGAAGGAAGCCCTCTACAACGACCTCTCCGTCTGGGAGAACCTGCAATTCTTCGCCCGCATCTTCGGCCTCCGTAATGCTGGGGAGCGTGACAGGCGACTTACCGAGGTGCTCGATCTGGTGGAGCTGCTCCCCCGTAAGGGTTCCCCTCTCACCACCCTCAGCGGCGGTATGAGGCAGCGGCTCTCTCTCGCCTGCGCCCTGGTGCATGACCCTCCCCTCCTGCTCCTCGATGAACCGACCGTGGGCGTCGACCCCCAGCTGCGCCAGACCTTCTGGGGCTACTTCCACACCCTCAACGAGCGGGGCGTCACCGTCGTCGTCTCCAGTCACGTGATGGACGAGGCCGACCGGTGCGACCGCCTGGGGCTTATGAGGGCAGGCAAGGTGCTCGCGGTTGGCACGCCGGGCGAGATACGCCAGCTTGGAGGCAGCGACAACCTTGAGAGCGCGTTCCTCACCCTCTCCGCGAGCACAGGGACGAAAGAGGGGGTAACAGCATGAACTTCCAAAGAATAATCGCGATAACAGGCCGCATCATCTCCCAGTTCAGGCGTGATCACCGCACGCTTGGCCTCCTCTTCATGGCACCCATACTCGTGATGTCGATCCTCGGCTACGTATTTCGCGCCCAGGAAAGCACCACGATCAACGTAGCATTAGCGAATGAGGATAGCCCACCCGCCGGGCAGTCGAGCGCCGCCCTGCCTGTAATCGAGCGTCTCAAGTCGAATGAGGACCTGGTGCTCACCGAGATGACCCGAGCCGAAACTGAGAGAGCCGTGCGAAATGGCACTCAGAGGGTTGGCCTCGTCTTTGGGCCGGACTTCACGAAGAACCTACGCACAGACCGCAAGACGGCCATAGAAGTTATCGTGGAAGGGTCCAATCCCGGCCAGGCAAGCTCGGCCCTGGGAATAGTGGGCCAGTCGATAATGCAAAGCGCGCCTGTCATCTTGAGAGAGCTTGCTCCTCCCGCTGTAGCCTCTCTCTTCCCTCAGACCCTGCCCCTGGAGATCAAGGCAACCCGCCTGTATGGACGCGACGACCTCAAGATGCTCGACTTCTTCGCGCCGATGTTCATAGCCTACATAGGCTTCTTCCTGATATTTCTGCTCACCAGCGTATCGTTCCTGCGAGAGCGCACACAGGGCACAATGGAACGGTTGGCTGCTTCCCCCGTTACCAGGTTGGAGCTTGTGCTTGGCTATATGCTTGGCTTTGGCTTCTTCGCGTTGCTGCAAGCGCTGGTTATGCTCCTTTTCACGATATACGTCTTGCAGGTCAAGTACACAGGCAGCCTTGCGGCCATATTCGTGGTGACGCTGGCGCTTGTACTGGGCGCGGTAAACCTGGGGATCTTCTTATCGGCGTTCGCCCGCAACGAGCTACAGGCCATACAGTTCATACCGATAGTTATCCTGCCCCAGGTGCTTCTTTCGGGCCTGCTCTGGCCCGTACAGGATATGCCGGGCTGGCTCCAAGCCATAGCGCGCGCAATGCCCCTGACATATGCAATCGAGGCGCTTACCGACATCATGATTCGAGGCAGAAGCCTGCTCGATAATGCCTTGCCTCTTGCTGCCCTCTTCGGCTTCGCGGCTGTCGTGGCGGTGCTTGCTGCCCTCACAATGCAGCGCGAAGTAGCCTAGCCAATGGCATTATTCTTGCTAACTCTAAAGCCACGACTACGATTTACTTTTGCACAAACAGAAACGTAGTGAGTCCGGACAGTTACAACGTAGGAGGCTACAATAATGGGTAACAAGAGAACTATAAAGGCGCTCGAGGAGCTGGTTAAGACCGAGCATATGGCTATCGGCGCCCTCGACGCTGCTCAGGAAGAAGTAGAGGACGGTAAGCTCCGCAAGCAGTACCGCAAGTGGCGCGACTCGCACGCAAAGCAGGCCGAGGCGCTAAACGACCGCCTCGAAGACCTGGGTGGAGAGCCGATTGAGTACGAAGTCGGCAGCGGCAAAGGCCAGGGAGGCCTCTGGGGCAAGCTCACCAGCATGCGCGACGATACCAGCGTTGACGGTATGCGTATCGGCGCTGAACGAGGCTTGAAGCGCTATATCGACCATATCGACGATATCGACGACCCCAAGGCTCTCAATATCATTCGCAAGAACCTCGAAGCCAAACAGGACGAGATGCGCTGGTATGACGAGCAGGCAAGCAAAGAGCGCTCCGAGACGTTCGATACCAAGCTCGAAGCCTCGAAGGAAAAGTACCGTAGCGTCGAAATGACAAACGGCAAGAAGAAGGGCGGTCTTCCGTTCCCACTGCTCGTGGTCCTGGGCGCTTTCGGCGCTGCCGCATACTTCCTCCTCCGCAAGGAAGATGACGACGAGTACGACGACTACGGAGAGGACGCCTTCCGCTACGACAGCGAGGAAAGCATTACCAGCTCAGGCGATTCGGGCTTTGCTTCCTCCGGCGTGACCGGGTCCGGCTCGGCTGACTACAGCCCGGCGACCAGCCACGACAGCAACGGCGGGGCCTAACACCCGTTTCGGGCTTCAACCCGCTCAACCTGGAGAGACCTAATAGTGGGTCTCTCCTTTTTGTTGCCCTCCTCACTCCACGCCGAATAAGAACTGAAGAGCAGCGAACCTGGTTATCCCCTTGTCAAGCTGAGCGCAATTCGTCCAGGCTCTCAGGCATGTGAGAGGGTCCTATCTATTTCGGCTATTTCGTGGCAGCAGTGGCATGTGCTTCGAGAGCTTCGATAAACACGTCCGAATCAGAAACCCACCCTAACAGCGTCTGGATAGATAACAGCGATGCTTCATGATTACTTCTCGGCAAGTCATATCCTATCGGCTCAGCCGTACAATCCTCGAGCAGCACACATGAGTAATCCCTGAACATTGCATCCCTGATCGTTGACTCGATACATATGCTCGTTGTGCAGCCAGTTACTATGATGTACTTGACTCCTTGCTGTTTCAGGATAGCGTCCAAGTCGGTTTTGTAGAAGCCACTGTAACGACTTTTATATACCACGATGTCATCGGGCTGCGGCTCAAGTTCCTGGACAATATCTGTGTTCCAGGTGTCTCGGATCAGAATTCTGCTTTCCCTACCGTCAGGGGCGTAAATCGTCTCTCCGACATTCAAACGCATGTGGCGTCTCCGGTTCGGAGCGTCGGGAGCACCTGCATCTGAGAGATCGGGACGAAAGCCCATCTTGAGATATACGACCTTAAGGCCAGCAAGGCGCGCCGAAGTCAGGACTCTTGCGGTGGGGTCGATGACCTTTTGGATCATAGAAATATCGATTCCGGCTCGGTAGAACATGCCGCCCTCAGAGCCAAAGTCATTCTGCATGTCAACGACGAGCACCGCCGTCTTTGCTGCATCTATCTCGATAGGTCCAGGCTTCGCATCGAGCCTGATAACCCTGCTTGTCATGCTATGAGAGAAATGGTCTGGCATAGACTTGATCCTCCTGCGCAATCTCACTACTGGGCCTAACATATAGTAGATCTATTGATATGCACTCTAATATAGATTTTCGGGTTTGTGCAGTGCCAGGAAGTGATTGCGTTCCAAATTACCCCGCTGGTCAGACCATTATATCACAGCGCCGCGGTTTTTGCTTGTCGGGTTCTGAGAGACATTCCAAGTAGAGGATCCACTTGACTTTGTCATTCTGAATACCTTACTAACGAAGGAGTGGCAGGTTTGGCAACGCCCGGCGGATAAATCCACTGGCTCTACAAGAGCAAAGTCCACCTACGTGGACTACTCTATCCTGACCAGTCCGCGTAGGTGGACTTTGCTCGTACTTAGACCGCGAATTCATTCGCTGGATGCTGCCACTCCTTAGTTAGCACGGTACTGAGCGTAGCGAAGAATCACTACGGGTGAGGCTGTGCTGAGGATACGGATTCCTCACTTCGCTCAGAATGACATTGCGCCACCGCCCGGCATAATACCCTCTCGCCGCACCCTACATCCCCTGACTGAATCACTTCGCCAGGCACGCAGCATGAATCAACTGGCGCTTTACGTATGCAAAGTTACGAATTATTACGTAGCTAAATCGTTGACTCGTTCTTTCGCGCTGTGGTAACCTCTTGTGGAAGCGCAAACGGTAGCTTCTCACGTCAAATAGGCAAGGCGTTATATCGCCCGACTTATTTGTACGCGCACTGACTAGAGTTTGGAGGCAATATTGAACTACGTTCCACGACTACTGAAGATAACCGGAGCGGTGACGCTCTTATTCGCGCTATTATTCGCGGGCCTTATGTCCGCCCCCGCAACATATGCCGCTTCGCCGGTCACAGTCGGCGCAAAAGCCACTGTCACGAATACCGATGGTGACGCAATACGTATCCGCAAGGCCGCGGGCACCAATAACGAGCAGATTGCCGAGACCTATGAAGGCCAGGTAGTCACCGTGCTTGCCGGGCCGACCAAAGACGCAAAGGGCAATACCTGGTACAAGGTTGACGCTCCGGGCGGCACAGGTTGGATGATGTCGTCGTTCCTTACAGGCGCAGGAAGCGCTTCTGCTGCCAAGCCTGCCGCGGTCAAATCTGAGACATCTGCCGGTCCCAAGCTAAGTGGTTTTGCAATGGTAGCCAATACAGATGGCGACCAGCTTCGCGTGCGCTCGACAGCAGGCACCCGAGGCGGCGTGCTCACAATGCTTTCGCCGGGCGCCTCGGTAGCAATCAAGGCAGGGCCGGTGGTCGACAGCGAAAAGATTTCCTGGTACCAGATTTCAGCAAATGGCGTCACAGGCTGGGCGATGGGCCAGTACCTTGTGCAATCGAAGGCCCCAGCCGCACCGGTTGCTGAGACGAAGCCGGCAGCCGCTCCACCCGCCGTCGAGGCCAAGCCTGCCGCACCGGCACCTGCTGCCGCCGTACCTGAGCCTGCTAAACCTGCTGCGCAGCCTGCTGTAGCGCAAGAAGAAGCCTCACAGGCTGCTCCTGCCCCCGCTGTGGCCGCTCCCGTCCAGGCTGCTCAGCCCGAACAGGCCGCGACGACAGATGCCGCACGCACAGGCACATCGCGTGGCGCGGAGCCACCCGCAGCCCCTGTAACATCGAGGAACAATGCAATCGTCAATACCGCTATGAAGTATGTCGGCTATCGCTATCGCTTCGGCGGTGCCTCACCGAGCGGCTTTGATTGCAGCGGCTTCGTCTACTATGTCGTCAACAAGGCGGGCGGCAGTGTTGGACGCACGATCCCTTACCAGATCAACAGCGGCACGCGAATTAGCCGCGCAGACCTCCAGCCGGGCGACCTGCTCTTCTTCTCCAACACATACAAGCGCGGACTATCCCATGCCGGTATTTACATCGGTAACGGCAAGTTCATACATGCCGAGAACGAGCGTTCCGGCGTGCTGATAAGCTCGCTCAATACTTCGTACTGGCTGGCGCACTACACCGGAGCCACTCGCACGCGTTAGATCATATAAGGAAGTAAAGTCTGTAAGAGGTCGGGACAAGCTCCCGGCCTCTTTGATTCTGTGGCCTGTATCTTGCACCTCAAAGTGGCGGTAAGTGCGTTTGTTGCGCAGATTGAATAATTTCAACCACGGAGGAGAAGAATTATGTGCCTGAGCTGCGGATGTGGTGAGCCGAACGAGAAGCACGGCAACCCCGATCATATAACCCTCGACGACCTGAGGCGAGCCGCCAAAGCTGCCGGAATAGAGCCTGAGCAGGCCGCCGACAACATCCATGACGGTGCGAAGAAGCTAAAGGAAGAGGGTAAGATTCAGTAAGCGACGGAGGCGGTAAGAAAGCAGATCACGCGGTAGGGTACTCATCTAACACGATGCGCCCATCCTGTACGTGAATGATGCGCTGGGCCTGTTGCGCGAGGTGCGGGTCGTGCGTTACATATACCACCAGCTTCCCCTGCTCGCTCAACTCTTTGAGTAGCTCCATGATGTGTTCGCCGGTGGCGGTATCGAGGTTGCCTGTCGGCTCATCGGCTATCAAAATGGGCGGGTCGTTAGCGATGGCGCGCGCTATGGCTACGCGCTGCTGCTCCCCGCCCGATAGCTCGCTCGGCAAATGGTGACCTCTGCCCTTCAGACCGACCCGCTCCAACAGGGTGAGTGCGCGCTCTTGCCGCTTCCCGCCGTAAGTATTCAGGAAATCCATAGGCAGCATTACGTTTTCGAGTGCTGTCAGGGTTGGGAGAAGCTGGAAGAACTGAAATACGATGCCGACGTTAGCTCCCCTCCACCTGGCTAGCTCATTCTCACTCATCGCATGAAGAGGTAGACCCGTCATAAAGACCTGTCCCGACGTAGGGCGGTCGATGCCGGTAACCATATTGAGGATGGTCGATTTGCCGCTGCCCGATGGGCCGACAATGGCGGTGAATTCCCCCGTGTACAGAGTCAGGTCTACGTCGCGTAGGGCCACGTACTGCCTGTTGCCCATCGGATAGGCTTTTATCACGCGTGCCAACCGTCCTATCGGCGTCTTGCCGGGCAGACTCCCGGGCGCGTCAGGAACTTTGTCTAATATTTGGCTCATATAACCATTCTACTTCAGCCCCGATCAAGTAATCTACGAGGATCGAGCAGTAAGAGCACCTAACAAAACCTATGCAAGTAGGGGCGAACCTTGTGTTCGCCCGTGCCCACCGGCTGCTCAACCTACAAGGCGAACACAATCCCCCCGCTACGCTCATGCCCCTACACGATTGTTCATATTTGAGATTTTGTTAGATATTCTTAGTCTCAAGCACATAAGACCTGTTTAGCTCCCCTCGGTTCGTCAAGAACGAGATTGTAGCGACCGTGCCTTTGCCTGCTTTGCCACGCTCCAGCTTGAACTCTCCCCTTAGATCGCTCACCACCAGCGTATGCACGATGTTCAGCCCCAGGTGAGCATCTTTCTGTGGGTCGAACCCTTTGGGCAGGCCCACACCATCGTCGGCCATCTGTACGTAGACTCTGGCAGACTTGTTGGAAGTGTTCGCCGATTTCTCTCCCGACGTCCCGTTCTTTTGCACCCAGGCCTCGATCTTGATTATCCCTCTGTCGCGCCCCGAGAAGCCGTGCAAAATGGTGTTAGATGCAAGCTCGTTGAACAGGAGAGCGAGCAGGGTAGCCTCGTGTGAACCTACGCGAATACGCTCGGTTTCGGGTGCGATCTCGAGTTTCAGATCGAACCCCGGCTGGCTCAGCGTAGAGACGGCAGCCTCTGTCACCTTGCGGGCCAGCTCGTACAGGCTGATCGATTCCACATCGCCGCTCGTCATCAGGTCATGCACAGCCGCCATGCTCTGAACGCGCGATATGCTTTCGCGGACCGCCACGGCTGCCTCGTTGTTCGAGCGCATGCGGCGGAGTTGCATCGAAAGCAATCCAGCTACTGTTTGGAGGTTGTTGCGCACTCGATGGTTCATCTCCTGGAGCATGGCCGATTTGATCCTTAGTCCACGCAGGGCTGCATCATAAAGGCGCGAGTTCTCCAGGGCAATGGCCGCCTCATGCGCGAAAGCATCCAGTAAGCGTACCTGCTCTTCGCTGAACGATCTCTCTTCCTTGTTATAGAGACAGATGCCTCCCATAATGTTACGAGGAGCTACGAGCGGCACGCAGAACATCGAACTGTAGCCGTCGGCGGCGAACGGCAGAGCGATTGCGGCATCGCTGTCGGGGGGCATAGGGATAGGGATGCCTCGCATAATGGCCTGCGCAATAGCGCTTTTTTCAATCGACAGGGCCGTACTGAGGTCTGACTTGCCCCGGTAGATGCTCTGGTTAGGGTCCTGCAAATCGTACTGGGCCACCAGTTCAAGGATGTGTGCGTCAGGGTGCATTTCATAGATAGCGGCAGCATCGGCGTGTACCAGCTTGGAGGCCTGGTATGCGATGAGGGTCAGCACTTCGGGCAGGTTAAGGGTAGCCGCGATGTGCGCCGAAACACCCTGTAACGTCGAAAGCTCGGCCACCTTCTGTTGCAGGCGGGCGTCAGTTTGCTCGTAAAGGCGTGCGTTCTCGACTGCGATGGCTATCTCACCCGCTACCGTTTCGAGGAACCTGATGCCGTTCTCGGTGAAATCGCGCGCTTCATACGTGTGGACCGTGATCACTCCGAGCAGTTTCTCTTTGGTGAAGAGGACGACAGGAACCGCCAGCATCGAGATGGCGCGATCCTCCTCCAGCGATGGCACATACTTGAAGCGAGGGTCTGACCACGCATCTTTGACCGCGATAGGCTTACCGACAAAGGCAGCCCACCCGGTGATGCCTTCGCCAAGTTGCAGGCGTACCTTACCCACAGCCTCCTGGTTGAGGCCGCTGGTGGCTGTGAGCACCAGCTGATCCCACTCGGACTCGTAGAGGAATATCGAGCACATATCAGCGCCCGTCACGGCTACCACCGCCTGTGCGGTCTCGTTCAACATATCGCCCAGGTTGAGTGACGAGTTGGCGGCGCTGTTGATGCGGTGGAGGGCCGTAAGCTCGCTCACCCGCTCCCGCAACGTTTCATCTGATGTGCTGTCGGCCGGTTCCACATCAGGCATTCTGTTAGAAGTAAAGCCCTCAATCGCAGAAGCAAGCAGCGCGGCAGGCATCTTCTCTTCAGATAGGTCGGTCAAACTGGGAAGGGCAAGGCTGTTTCCCAGCAAGAGGAACCTGCCGATCAGATCAGGCAGCGCCTGGCCCTGTGAGGCGGCTTGCTCCCCGGTAGTGCGCGCCCACGCAAGGATGGGCACGGCACTCGATTGGCTTGCGGCTACCTGAAGAGCGTTCGTGAGACCGTCGTCTATTGCATGAAGTCCGCTCGGGCTATCGGCATTTGAATGGGGGGGTGGATCGTCTTTCGTTGTGGTTGTCATATTTCCATCAGCTTCCTAAGTGATGTATATACCGAAACTATTATGCTATGTTCTCGACAGGTGCGAGCGCCTTGAGAAAGTGGTGCCAGTGCTGTATCACGTTGAACCCTGCTTTGAGTGCAAGGTTGTGGGCCGGGCTGTTGTCGCCGGTCGTGTCCAATTCGACGCGGCTAATACCGGCGTTCGTGAGGTAGCCCAGGGCTGCTGCCAGTATCGCACTGCCCAGACCCGCACCCCTGAGACTTGGCTCCAGCCTTATCTCGTGCAGATAGCCCCTACCCTCGTTCGTACGCCCCGCACGTATCACACCCACAAATCGCCCTGCCTGATCGAGCAGGAAGAGGACGCCAGCAGGATCCCAACTGTCTGTGCTTGCCATGTGGTCCATCTCCTCGGGCGTGAGAAGCGAATAGTTGAGGTCGTAGGCTCCGAGGCGGTTGGTCGTCTCCCTGTAGAGGTCCGGCGATTGGTCCAGATCAAGGAGAGAGCGGATCGAGAAGCCGTTAGGCAAAGTAGCCTGTGAAATATCTGCGAGGCCGGTTCGCACCATATGAGCCGACTGCCCCACAACCTTGAAGCCATGTTCCAATAGAAAGCCGGTAGACGATTGGTCCACGGTGGCAATCGTCGTTTCGAGGGTACGGTGGCCCCTGTGAGAAGCCGCCTGCTCAATATGAGCCAGTAGTCGAGAGCCGAGGCCGTGCCGTCTGAGGCCTGGCACAACATAGAGATCGAAGTTGCCAGGCGGACGGTCGTGGAAGAACGCCCTGGGGTAAACCACCGCCGCCGCCATCGGCTCGTCCTCGTGGAACATCAGCCATGCATTGTCCAGCAGCACGAAGGCGGGTGGGCGATTGTAAAAGCTGTCAATGTCGTCCGCGCTCATCTCTGCGAAGTCCTGCTGTGCGGTAATTGGGCGTAGGGTCTCGTTACGCACCCTGGCAAGCGCAGCCAGGTCGTCACGCGAGCCGTCGAACGGGCGGAGCAGCAGGTTACGCGGGTCGCCTTGCCCAGGCTGCCATGTCTGTCCAACTCGCATAGTCCCACCTCACATGACTTGACATCGTTCTTACACGTATCTTATCATATAAGGTAGTTCATGCGCCCGTAGCTCAGGGGATAGAGCAACTGCCTTCTAAGCAGTGGG